>NZ_JBBMEI010000138.1:0-3751 GCF_040096655.1 Blautia intestinihominis
AACTGAACCGCCGGATGCGGAACCGCATGTCCGGTGGTGTGAGAGGTCGGCGGCAAAAGCCGTCTCCTACTCGATCTTTGTGAGAAAACACCGATCCGTGGTCACCAATTGAGTAATTGTGCATACTCTAACAGCAGAAGTTTCAAAAGGAGTATCTGCATGAAAAATAAAAAATGGATCTCACTGGCAGCAGCAGTGGTTCTAGCGGTGACGGCACTGCCGATGGGAGTATTTGCTGCGAAGAAAGATGGAGAAGAGGAGAAGCTTACGAAGGTTACACTGAATGAAGTAGCGCATTCGATTTTCTATGCGCCGCAGTATGTGGCAATCGAAGAGGGATATTTTGCAGAGGAAGGTCTGGATCTGACACTGGTGACGGGCTTTGGTGCAGATAAAGTTCTGACTGCTCTGATCTCCGGTGAAGCAGATATCGGATTTATGGGAGCAGAAGCATCCATTTATGCATACCAGGAAGGTGCGACTGACCCGGCAGTGAACTTTGCGCAGCTTACTCAGCGTGCCGGAAACTTCCTTGTGGCAAGGGAAGAAATGCCTGACTTCAAATGGGAAGACCTGAAAGGAAAGAAAGTTCTCGGCGGTCGCAAGGGCGGCATGCCGGAAATGGTCTTTGAATACATTCTCCGTAAAAACGGACTGGATCCGCAGAAAGACCTGACCATCAACCAGAGCATTGATTTCGGTTCCACGGCGGCGGCTTTTACAGGTGATGCTTCAGCAGATTTTACCGTAGAATTTGAGCCGTCTGCGACTGCACTGGAAAAAGAAGGCGCAGGATATGTTGTTGCTTCGCTCGGAGTAGATTCCGGCTATGTTCCATACACTTCCTACAGTGCAAAGACCAGTTACATGCAAAAAAATCCAGAAGTCATCCAGAAATTCACAAATGCTCTCCAGAAAGGCATGGAATATGTCCAGATTCACACCCCGGAAGAAATCGCGAAAGTCATTGCACCACAGTTTGCAGAAACTGACCTAGACACAGTTACGACTATCGTAAAACGTTACTATGATCAGGATACCTGGAAATCCAATCTTATCTTCGAAAAAGAGAGTTTTGAACTCCTGGAAGACATCCTCGAAGATGCCAGTGAACTGAATGAACGAGTAGCATATGAAGATCTCGTAACAACAGAATACGCCGAGAAGGCGGCAGAAAAATAAACAGTTAAGCTCTGCGCATCATCTTGTAGTAAACCGGAATCAGCAGGGAGCAGGCTCCGATCCATGCGAGAGGACTGGCGATGCAGACAGAAGTGTATCCGATCATGCCGGAGAGACCAACGGTAGCGGCGATACGCATGACCAGTTCGATCATACAGGCAGCAAAAGGAGCCTGCCCATTCTGCATACTCTGGATGGAAGTCCGGTAAACAGCAAGAAGCCCTAGGATAAAATAAAACGGTGCAACAACAGTCAGATACATATCGGAATAATGATAAATTTCCTTTGTAGGATCGGACAGGAACATCTGCACGATCGGATGACGCAGGAGCAGAATGCCGACGCACATAATAAGATTGAGCGTTTCTGTCTGGATCAGACAAGCCCGCACACCCTGACGTATACGGTCACTTTTGCCCGCACCGAAATTCTGGGCAACATAGTTGGAAATAGCAGTCATCATGGCATTATTCACAAGAACTGAAACCTGATCTGCCTTGGAAGCAGCCGTATATCCGGCGACTGCAGCAGTACCAAGGGAGTTTACGACAGTCTGCATGGCGAGCTGTCCGATACACATGACAGACATCTGGAATCCCATAGGAAATCCCGTTTTCAGATGCAGTCCGATCATTCCTCCCAGGTCGTGGAAATCTTCACGGCGCAGATGCAGTACCGGAAAGTTTTTCAGCCCGACGATCAGACTGAACAAGGCAGAGAGAAACTGTGAAAGGATCGTAGCCCATGCAGCTCCCGCAACACCCATATGGAACGGTACAATAAACAGGATATCCAGAAAAATATTCAAAACAGAAGAAAACACCAGGAAATAAAGTGGAGTTTTGCTGTCACCAAGTGCACGGAGCATGTTTGAGATCATATTGTAAAAAACAGTAGCGCCCGTTCCGAGAAGGACCACGAACATATAATCATAAGCTTCTCCGGAGATGTCATCCGGGATCTGCATCCATCTGAGAATCTGGTGAGCCAGCAGACAGCAGATCAGAGTCAGCACGATCGTAAAAATAATACTGAGAAGTGTGGATGCGGCGACACTTTTTCTCATGCCTTTTTCGTCTTTTGCACCGCATCTCTGACCAAGACAGATCCCGAATCCACCCGTGAATCCATTGATAAAACAGAATACAAAATAAATAATGATACTGGTAGCACCGACTGCAGCGAGAGAGTCAGCACCAAGAGTCTTGCCGACGATCACAGAGTCAGCGAGTGTATAAAAAAGCTGGAACAGATTTCCGAGAATGACCGGAACAGCAAATTTTAACAATGACCAGAACGGATTTCCGACGGTGAGATCCATTTCGTTTGATTTTGGTCTGGGCATAAGAAAACCTCCTTATAGTAGTTTGCGTGCTTTTTATTGCACGCCTCATTATAGAGAAATACATGGTAAAATACGATTCTGGTATTGTTGTTTCTGATACAGATATTGACCAGATCATCGAATTTATTTATGATAATTAAGAGCTTATTTTAATACGGAAGCGGAAAAAACAACAGAAGCTGGAGAACTACAAGATGGCAAAAAGAAAAATCCTGGTAGACAGTACAAGAAGAGAACTTGAAGCACACGGAACAGAAACCTTTCCCATGACAGTAAATCATGATGATCTATGGTCATTTGAAGGCAAAAATGTTCCCATCCACTGGCATAATGATCTGGAGATCAGTCTCCCAAGAGAAGGCGAGGCAATTTATCAGGTTTATCAGAAAAGTTACAGGGTCAGACCGGGAGAAGGGCTTCTGCTGAATCGAAATGTGCCGCATAGCTGCAGTTCTCCGAGGAACGAGAGGGCTTTGTACAGTACGATCCTTGTAAGACCGGATTTTCTGTACGGTGATTTCGGCAGCGATGTCGAGCGGAATTGTTTCCGGCCGTTTCTGCAAAATTCAGCAGTTCCCTGCATTCATCTGACAGAAGCAGACGAAAATGGAAAAGAAATCCTGCAGAAACTGAACCAGGTGGAAACTGTTTTTGATCAGAAATCATTCTGTTACGAGTTAAAGATCAAGGGGCTTCTGTGCGAAGTATTCAGCATGATCCTGTATGCTCACAGACAGGAATTGACAAAATTTATTCCAGCCAATCAGCAGGAACTGGAACGTCTGGAAAAGATGCTGAACTATCTCAACCTCCACTTTGCAGAAGTAATTTCCCTCCAGGAACTGGCAGACCAGGTTCACTTATCAAGAGAAGTCTGCTGCCGTCTTTTCAAAAAAATGACCGGAAAAACAATCACCGGATACCTGGAAGAATACCGCGTCAACAAAAGCTTCCCCCTGGTACAGAGCGGGCAGTATTCCATGACCCAGATCGCAGAACTGGCAGGCTTCAGCAACCCCAGCCGCTTTGCCAGCGCCTTCCGCAAAAGATTCGGCTGCAATCCGGGAGAGTACAATTCCCTGAAAAATAATAGATTGTAGGTAAAAGCTTTAAAAAAATATTTAGAAATGAAACAAATATGTAAATGAACCTATTGTGCTACTTCAAATAAATTATATGAAAACCTGTAAATGCGCAAAGAATCCCTGTAATTATTGGAAAACT
>NZ_JBBMEI010000139.1:0-3434 GCF_040096655.1 Blautia intestinihominis
CATGGACGCACCCTGAAAAAAGGCGGTATCCCGCCAGATTTCAGATGCTCTGGTAACTTGTTGCCGAGTAGTTCACTATGTATGAATTTGATTTGTAATAATATTATGAGGAAGATGAATCATATCAAAAAGGCGTCTCCATAAAACCGTGGAGGTGCCTTTTCTTTCGGGAAATATGGCAAACGGGTTTACAGAAAGTGTTTCTGTTTCCGGTATTCTGTTGGGGTTAACTTGTAGCGTTTTTTGAATAATCTGCAGAAATAGTTAACGTTATGAAATCCTGTCTCAGAAGAAATGAGACTGACTTTTTTCTCGGTTTTTGAAAGTAACTGACCGGCCTGTTTTAAACGGTAATTAATGAGATAGTTAACCGGCGTTATATGTAAATATTTCCGAAACAGATTCAAAGCGGTACTCTTACTGACCATTGCCTGTTTTGCAATGTCATCCAATGAGATACTCCGTGAGTAATTCAGGTGGATAAATTGCATCATGAGCTGTAAACGGGCTTGAGAAGCAGTGGAATACTCCTGGTGTTCTTTCGGGTATGAAATGTCGGTATTTTCAGATATCTCCAGCCAGAGATTCTGAAGGAGAGAACTGGTAAGGAGTTCTTTGGTTGAAACGGAATCCTGTGCAGAAATAATTTGCCGCATGACAGATAAAACCTTTGCCTGCCAGCATATTTCTTTATGAAATATGAGAAATGGCAGTGGGGAAGAAATAATCGGAAGAATATATTTCTGATAAATCAGGCTGTCGCGAGGGGCAATAAAAGAAGGCATAAATACGAAATTGGGAATGATGGCTTTTGATGGAGAATAAAGGCGATGGAGTACCTTTGTATTAATGAAGATCCCATTTCCTTCGGTTAAATTAAATCGGTCTTCTCCAATCCATAAAGTAACGGTTCCGGATTCAATAAAAATAAATTCCAATTCTGTATGCCAGTGCCATTCGATACAGTTGAAATCAAAAACTGACAGATCTTCATAATAAAACTGGAAAGGATAGCTATTGCTTCCGTGCAAAACTGCCTCCATCAGATCTTCATCTGTAATGATTTTCGTATAGGTTGTATTTATATTCATAGAAACTTCCTTCTTTGAAACATACTTTACGATATTATACAATAAATATCAGAAATAATTCAATGAAAACAATAGAATTATAATATATAATTCAATAAGAAATGAGGTGAAAGGGCATGATGTTCAAATGGTTACATAAAAGTAAAATAAGGATGGTGATTCTTGATATTTTATGAAAACAAAGGTGAAGATAGAGAATTCTGTATCTGGAAAGAGTCTTTCTATGTATGTAGACAGTACGAATAAAGTAAATGAATTAATGCTCGATCTGATAGAGGCAGGATTTACCGTTAACTATGAGCCTCGTTATATATCGGGAAATTATGAAGGATGCTTTCTGTGTGAGGATGGAAATGTGATTAAAATATGTTGTAGAAAACAAAAGGAGTGATGACTATGCCAAATTATCAGAAAACAAAAAGAGCCTGTTATATGGGATTTATTACACAGGCAATTGCAGCTAATTTTGCACCATTGTTATTTTTAAAATTTCATCATGATTATCAGATTACACTTGGAAAAATCGCATTGATTTCTACCTGCTTTTTCCTTACACAGTTGTTGGTAGACCTGTTTTGTGCAAAGTTTGTGGACAAAATAGGGTATCGTATCTGTATTGTTGCTTCTGAGGTATGTTCCGCAGCAGGATTGGTGGGTCTGGCTTTTATGCCGGATCTTTTGCCGGAACCGTTTGTCGGAATTATCCTGAGTGTGATTGTATATGCAGTCGGAAGTGGTCTGATTGAAGTGCTTTGCAGCCCGATCGTGGAGGCGTGTCCATTTGATAACAAAGAGGCAACGATGAGTCTGCTTCACTCTTTTTATTGTTGGGGAGCAGTGGGTACGATTGTGATCTCCACACTGTTTTTTGCAGTGTTTGGCATGGACAACTGGAAATGGCTGGCTGTCTTATGGGCACTTGTTCCGGCCATAAATATCTATAATTTTGCAACTTGCCCGATTGAGCATTTTGTAGATGAGGGGCAGGGGATGGGAATAAAGGAACTGTTTCGCAAATCTTTTTTCTGGCTTTCTATATGCTTAATGATCTGCTCCGGTGCATCAGAACTGGCTATGGCACAATGGGCATCTGCTTATGCAGAGGCTGCCCTGGGGCTGTCAAAGACAATTGGCGATCTGGCCGGTCCCTGCATGTTTGCTGTTACAATGGGAATCAGTCGTGTGATTTTCGGAAAATATGGTGCGAAAATGGACCTGATGAAATTTATGACCGGATCCGGAATTTTATGTGTGATATGCTACCTGCTGGCTTCTGTTTCATCGAATCCGATAACAGGTTTGATTGGATGTATTATCTGTGGCTTTTCTGTTGGGATTATGTGGCCCGGCACAATCAGTATTTCATCAGAAAGATTTCCGGCAGGTGGAACGGCTATGTTTGCTTTGCTTGCTATGGCGGGGGATCTGGGTGGAAGCATAGGTCCGGGGATTGTTGGACGTGTTACACAAAGTGCTGGAGACAATATTCGTGCGGGTATGGGGGTTGGACTTTTGTTCCCGGTTACTTTATTAATCATGCTTTTTATTTTTGCAAGGCAAAAGGATCATAAATGAAATCTTTTTCCAAAAAGTGGGAAAAAGGCTGAGAATAGTCAACGGCGGATAATGATGTCCGCCGTAAATTTATTCCTGTTTATTTATTGAAGCCAAGATACCTTTGGCCAGTGCGATACTAATCTGTGGGTACAATTCCTGAATTTCCTGATATTTTTCTTCGATCAATTCCGGCTCATCTGCCCAGACATCCTCATAGATTTTTATAGCCTTTTTGAAATGGGTTTTAGCCTGTGAGATATTTGCTGTAATCAGGCGGCGTAATTGTTGATCTGCGGGATACTGTCATTGGTGTAAAGCAGCTTATACTGTTCCAGTAGCAAGATACCCTTTTCCATGTGTCCTTTTGCAAATTCTGTCTGACCGTTTATGCGATAAAGACCTCCAAGATTGGCATGAAGGTTGGAAACAAGGTGGGCATTACCGTCTGTGGTTTCTTTGATTTACGCAAGTGCTTCTTTTTCCAGCTTGATGGCTTTTTCTGGTTTTGTTTCCATTGTTGCCTGGTAATCCAGCAACAGTGCACGGTCAGAAGAGGTGCCATGATTATTTCCTTTCAAAAGTTGTTTCAATTCCCGGATAATTTCTTTCATACCTTTCTGGTAGTGGTATTTCTCCATATATGGGAAGACATCCTCTAAAAATAGAAGGTATTTGGACATATCATCTTTATCAATCAGGTGAATGATATTTTCCACTGTCTGGAACATTTTTTGTAATAGTTGACTTCCGTGCCGTGCATCAAACATATTTTTTGAATTGAATAAC
>NZ_JBBMEI010000140.1:0-3352 GCF_040096655.1 Blautia intestinihominis
TTGCAGCTTTTTTCAGTTCCACATGGTCTCCTTCAGAGAGTTTCAGTCCTGTAAAATCATTCTGGATATCAAAGGCCTCCCCTTCGGTAACCATAAGCGCAAGTTCCGGATCAGCAACGGTTTCCTCGATCAGTTCCTCCTCGCTTTTCTCCGTCTGCGTTTCTGTCTGCGTTTCTGTCTGTGTTTCTGTCTGTACCTCGATCTGCGTCTCGCTCTGTGCGGAAACGCCTCCCACCTCAGCGGCGGATACTGCAGAAGCTCCCGTCTGCAAGAGCGTAGTGCAGCACAGAGCAAAAGCCATCGCACCCGCCATCCATCTTTTCTTCCAGTTTTTTTCCAAGTGCACGTTCTCCTTTCATGATCGCTTTTTTCCCTGCAGTTTTCTTTTGGTCCGTCTCTTATCTGCATCGCTTTCTCCTTTCTTCCGGCTTTTTCAGCCAGATAAAAAGGAAACTGAAAAAAATTCCAGTTTCCCTTTTATCTGACCAAACATATTATGCCGTCTTCCTGTGTCCTTTTTCCTCTTTTCGAAGGATCCAGTCATCCACGCCTTTGTAGTGTTCCATCCAGGTACCGGATGCATCGGTATCCCAGGTGACTCTTTTGCAGGATACATTCAGTTCCTCACAGATCCCATATAGTTTTATACAGCCTTTTCGGATCATGTCCCGTTTTCTGCGCTTTTTGGGGCATTCTCCATGATACAGATAAATTCCATGTTCACATTGCCGGCACGCACTTTTTTCATCGTGCTTACAGGACAATTCCATCATTTTATCCATGTCGTAACATTCGTAAACTCTTTTTAACCCCTGCTCTTTCAGTTTTCGCAAGACAGTTTCCAGTCCTTTATGATTGGAAACTCCAGGGACTCCGATATAAGGATTTCCTGTACACATCCATGCGATCTCTGCCTTTAAGATCCCTTCCGTTACGTAAACCGTGCCATCCTTTATTTTCCCAAACATTCCTGCCGGGCTGCCGCTTGATGTGCCTCTTTCTAAGCCGCTGCTGGTAAACCAGAGGTACTTCCGTTCTTTTAAAGGAACATCCAGCCGGATCTGGAATCCTATGATCCGTTCCTTCCCATCCCGGACCGGGCAAAGATACCCGTTATTCTTCCTATAAAAAGCAGCTTCCCAGTCACCATCCCGGTTGATGAAAAATCCAGGAACCCCTTCCAGGCGAAATCCCTTTTTTAAGAGCTTTCTGGCAATGGTCACGGAATTCTCATCATCCGTACTTAAAAAACCTCGTTCTTCCATCTGTCTGACCTCATTTAATGTCAACCCACGCAGGAGGAGGTTCCTCCGGTGTGTTTCCTTAAGCTTAAGAAAAGTGAGCATTTCCTTATATACATGGTCCCGGTAATCCCATTCCTCTTCCGTAAGGGAAATGCGTTTCTTTTTAGAAACGATAGAAACGAACCCATTTCGTGTCGTGGACTGCTGTCTTTTATCCGTTCCAGAAAAAGAAAGTTCCTGCTTTATCTCCCGGTAGGCTTCTTTATACCGGTTTCTCCCATAAATGCCGGATAGTTCCGCATACAGTGTCAGCATATTTCCGGCTGCCCCGCAATGATAGCAATGGTAAACATTCTTCAGTTCTCCATTTTTGCGGATGCAAAAACTGCATTTTCCTCTTAAATCCCCACAAAAAGGACATTCCACCGGAAATTCGTCCTGGTAAGAATCACTCAGTCTTCGGATTGACAAAAGATCTGCTACTTCTGCGATCGTAAACGATTCTCTGGCATACATGCCTTCCTCCTCTTCATAAAAGATGGCCCCGTTCCCGGAGCCACCTCAAACTATTTCTCTGTTTTCAGGCTGCTTTTTGCATTTCCTTTTCATGATCCAAAAGAATCTTCGCAGCTTTCTGTATTTCCTGATTCTGGCCTTTGTAACGCTGTACCAGCCATTTGATCGTCTGGTAACCTCTGGCATCCTGCATCATTTTCCCAAGAGGGGTTCCGGCATAGACACCAAAATTGCAGATAACCTTTTCTGCCCATTTCACTTCGTCTTCTGCATCCTCTACGTTATCTATATCCTCTACTGTTTCCTCTGCCGTCTCTTCTGGTGTTTCTTCCTCTTCTTCTGCATCAAAAGAAATCTCATCATCCTCATCAAATGGAACTTCATCCGTTTCTTCAACTGCACGGAAACCGTCTGCATCCGTCGCGGCAGTGATTTCCTCATCTACGGAGATTTCCTCGGTCTGAACCGGATCTTCCGCTTTGGTTTCTTCATCGGAAAATTCTTCCAGTCCGCTTTCACTTTCTTCCATTCCAAAAGTCATCTGTCCAGGAAGGTTTTCTTCTGTATCCGTCACTGCATATTCCACTTTTACAGGACCTTCTGATATGGCATTTCCATCACGCAGTTTTTTACAATCCGTTTTCTTTTCCCTGACCGGTTCCGTTTGCTCCTGCTTTGCTGCGGTTTCTTTTCTTTCTGCCTTTTCCTGTTTCTTTTTCGGTTTTTCCGGTTTTACGGAAGCTTCCTGCTTCGGCATTTCTTCTTTTTCCGTCCCACGCATGTCCGGATCGTCTATTCCAGATGCCTGCATGATGTTGAATTTATTTAAGAAATAATACTTCAGGCCATACGTCCATGCCGCACCTTTTGCTTTATCCGGTGCTTCATTGGTTCCAATGACATGCAAAAAGCTCCTTACCTTGTCTCCCGGACGGTCTGCATTGGTCCAGCACAGCTCCAGGTCAGCCTCATATCTCCAGAGTGTTCCCATTTCCTTTAAAAACACGGAATTGCCCTGTTCGTCCATCTGTGTCGGTCTTTCACTTAAGATGTCAAAATCGACCCCGTATTTATTAAGGGCCGGTGTCAGGCATTCATAAATATCATCCAGTTTTACAAAATCATAAGTAACGTCCTCACTGTACCGTTTGCGGATCAGCTTCGGCACTTTCTTCCGGATCCTGATCATCTTCTGGTTCAGATTCATGTAATTGTATTTACCCATATTATTCGTTTCCTCCTGATTTTTTCATTTTTTATACTAAGCAGAACGCGGAAGGCTTACCTCCGGCCCTGTCCCAGTCTTTTTTAACATTTCTTCCATTTCCTCCCGGATACATCCGATACAGATCTTCTTTTTTGAGATCTCCGGAAGTTTTTCAAGCAGCCACTTCTGGGCGAAAAGCTCTGCTGCCCGCTGTGGGTTGCTTAAATATTCCAGAAACATCCAATCAGAAAATTCCCACTTCATATCCGCAAAATGAAACTGCGGCTGATAGATCAGATCCTCCGGCCGCTTTCCTTTTTTAATAAAACGGTCTGCATTTAGCTGGATATAAACCCTGCTGATCTCCGGGATCATCTGTGCGGCT
>NZ_JBBMEI010000141.1:0-3127 GCF_040096655.1 Blautia intestinihominis
GCCTCCATTCGATTCACCCGTCAATCACCCGTGAATCGAAATGGAGGTACATAATGAAGAAAATTAACCTTCGGGAACTTTATCCTGATGTTTATACAACAGACTTTTTTGTAAATGTGACCGAGGAAGTGTTGGATGTTATCCAGACAGCCCAGTGGCTGGAAGCGGCTTATGAGCGCCGTATGTACCGACACAAGGCCCACTATTCCCTGGACTGCGGAAATGGTATTGAGAAAGCCGCTGTGTTCCGCACGGCAACCCCGGAGGACATCTTTGAGGAAAAACAGTTCCAGGAGCAGGTCTATGCTACTGTGATGAAGCTGCCGGAGAAACAGGCAAAGCGAATTTATGCCCGATACTATCTGGGAATGACGGTAAATGAAATTGCCGAAGTAGAAGGTGTAGACCCAAGCCGTGTCCGAGACAGTATCCGCCGTGGATTAAAGCAGCTTGTAAAATATTTTTGATAAAATTTCATTTGATGCACCTGTTTTTTGCCTTTTTTGTCAGTGTTAATAAGAAGGACAAGTTTTCCTCCTTCATCAGTACATTGACAATCGAATAGACAGTACAACAGGTACATAACCCATGTACGAGCGAATATGAAACGCCGCGAAGATGGAGCAGTCAGGGAGGTGATGAAAAGACTTCTTCGGAGCGATCTACGATTTCATAAAACGGATTGTGGCAGATTCGGCGCGATGACTGCATGGGGGCTTAAAGATACTTCCTCACGGCCCGCCAAAGACTTGGGGGGAACCCTGCGGCACACGATACGAACGGTGCTGCGGAGTTATGACAGCCGCGCCAGCGGAGACCTGTTGTGTTCCCATCGTCAGGGGGCGTGGCAAATGTGATGAAAGCTGAGTTATATAAATAGGAAGCGTTTGCAGCTTCCTGTTCAAAATCAGATACCATGCGCTGGCAGTTTCGGCTGCCAGCGTATTCATGTGGCTTTGAACAAACACGATGACAAACTTGACAGATTGGAGGAAATATGCTTTATGGAAAAACTTATTACACGAAAAGAAGCAGCAGAAATTTTAGGTATCAGCATTGCAACGCTGGACGCGGCCCGTAACAATGGTCTTATTTCTTATGTGCAATATGTGCAGAATGGCTGTGTGTACTTTACTTCAGCGGGTCTTCAGGAGTATATCGCAAAATGCACCCACAGAGCAAAGCCAGCAGAAAAGAACGCAACTTATCGTAAACCTCGCAGAGCTGGAGTGTGAGCCGGTCCGTATCCTTGTCGAAATCATAATGGTCTGATAAAACATAGATACAGCGCTGGTTTAATACAGGATATGCTTTCTTTGCTTTCATTGACTACCTTTATAATTTTAACATAATATATAGCAAGAATTCTCCTTCCTCTACAGGTGGGAGATGAATTGCAAAAAATAAAAAGAACGCTTGTTTGGTAGTGAGATCCATGCTATAATAAAATCAGTCGATAAGATAATTATTCAAAAAAAGGACTGGTTTTATGAAAAATATGGATCATAATGCACATTCAGTGTACTTGCTGTATTATCACCTGATTATGGTGGTGAAATATCGAAGAAAAGTTATCAATGATCCGATTTCAGAAAGAGCAAAGGAAATATGGGAATATATTGCCCCACGGTATGGAATTGTTTTGGAGGAATGGAATCATGATATTGACCATGTGCATGTAATGTTTCGTGCACAGCCTAAAACAGAACTTAGTAAATTTATCAATGCTTATAAAAGTGCCAGCAGCAGGCTGCTGAAAAAAGAGTATCCGGAAATCCGGGAAAAACTTTGGAAAGAAGCGTTCTGGAGCCAGAGTTTCTGCCTTTTGACGGCAGGAGGGGCACCAGTAGAAGTGATCCGTCAATACATCGAAAACCAGGGAGAGAAAAAGAATTGAACATAGCATATCGTTTCCGGATTTATCCAACAGAAGAACAGAAGATACTCCTTGGAAAAACATTTGGCTGCTGTCGTTTTCTGTACAACCAGATGCTTAATGACAAGATCCAGGAGTATAAAAAGACAAAGAAGATGTTAAAGAATACACCAGCCATGTATAAAAAGGCGTATCCATTTCTGAAAGAAGTTGATTCGCTGGCGCTGGCAAATGTTCAGCTCCATCTGGAAAAAGCATATAAGAATTTTTTTCGTGATCCTAAGGTTGGATTTCCACGTTTCAAGTCAAAACATCACTCCAAAAACAGCTATACAACAAATGTAGTCAACGGAAATATTCTGGTAGAAAATAACCGGATCCGGCTTCCGAAATTAAAATGGATCTCCATGAAAAAACACAGGGAGCCTGCAGAAAACTGCCGTCTGAAATCAGTGACAGTCAGTATGGAGCCGTCCGGAAAGTATTTTGCAAGTCTGCTGTATGAAGGATACAGCTGCGAAAACCAAGCAGCAGATAAGGATTACAGTAGTGCTAAAATACTTGGGATTGATTATGCGATGCAGGGGATGGCTGTGTTTTCAGAAGAGATTGAGATGGAAGAAGCAGGATTCTTCAGAAAAAATGAAAAAAGGCTGGCAAGGGAGCAGCGTAAACTGTCGAGATGTGTAAAAGGAAGCCGTAATTATGTGCGACAGAAAAAGAAAGTTGCCAGGTGCCATGAAAAAATACGCAGCCAGAGAAGAGATTATCTGCATAAACTGAGCCGCAGGATCACAGACCAGTACGATATAGTTGCGGTGGAAGATATTGATATGAAAGCGATGAGCCAGTGCCTGCATTTTGGGAAAAGTATACAGGATAATGGATACGGGATGTTCCGGAATATGCTGGATTATAAGCTTGCCTGGAAGGGAAAAGAATTAGTAAAGGCAGACCGCTTTTTCCCGTCAAGCAAAAAATGCAGTAAATGCGGAAAGATAAAAAAAGAGCTGAAATTATCCGAAAGAGTTTACCGCTGTACGTGCGGAAATGAGATGGACAGAGATCGAAATGCAGCAATCAACATCCGTGAAGAGGCAAGAAGGATGCTGGCAGCATAAAGTGTCCGTATCCGGACAAGACAATAAGTAAGAAATATGCCCGTGTCCGGGCAAAAAATCGCGGGGCACGCGAGGATAGCTTGTAGATACTTGGCTCAGTAGAGCCATTGAGCAAGAAGCCCCCACTTCA
>NZ_JBBMEI010000142.1:0-3052 GCF_040096655.1 Blautia intestinihominis
AATTCAGGATCTACCCGAACAGAGAACAGAAAAACCTCATCCACAGAACACTGGGATGCTGCCGGCTCATCTATAACAAAGAAATGTCACAGATCGCCCGGGCAGGGCTGCGAGTGTATTTTATCGCATTTATCCCAATGGGGATCAACCTCCTGACCTCATACTATTTACAGTCGATCTTAAGCGTAAAAAGCTCCCTTTTCATTTCATTACTCAGAAATGTGATCCTGAGCAGCACTGCCATTCTCACATTCCCGCTGATCTTTGGCGGAAACAGCCTGTGGCTGGTAATGCCGGTCGTGGAATGCCTTGTGCTGGTATTGAGCGTGGTGTTTTTACGCAGACAACAATAAAAAATTTTTAATTTGCAGAAACAGCAGAAAGGCAGCAAATACCATGATCATACAAACAGGCATGCGGACAGATATCCCGGCGTTTTATTCCGAATGGTTTATGAACAGAATAAAGGAAGGCTATGTACTGGTCCGCAATCCATATAATCCGTTGCAGGTAACGAAATATAGCCTGTCGCCGGAGGTCGTAGACCTTCTTGTATTCTGTACGAAAAATCCGGCACCAATGCTTAAGCATATGGACAAATTGCAATCATATGGACAATACTGGTTTGTGACAATCACACCATATGGAACTGAGATTGAACCCAATGTGCCAGATAAGAAAACAGTAATGGAAGATTTTAAGAAGTTGTCCAATATTGTAGGCATTGACAGCATCGGATGGCGCTATGATCCAATACTCATCGACCAGACACATACCGTAGAATGGCATATACAGGAATTCGAAAAAATGGCAGCGAATTTGTCCGGCTATACCCACACTTGCGTAATTAGTTTCATTGACATTTACCAAAAAGTAGCACGGAATTTTTCGGAAGCAAAAGCCGTTACAATCAGCGACAGAATCAGGATCGGAAAAGAATTTATCAGAATTGCAGAGAAATACAATATGGTAATCCGGCCATGTGCAGAAGGAAATGAACTTGCGGCCTACGGAGCAGACTGTTCAGGATGTATGACTGTAGATACATACGAAAAAGCACTGCATACACATCTGGATGTGCCAAAGCAGAAGATGAACCAGAGAAACGGGACATGTGCCTGTCTTCTGGGAGTAGACATTGGAGCATATGATACCTGCGGGCATTTGTGCAGATATTGTTATGCGAATGTAAATAGTGCTCTGGTCCGGGAGAACATGAAAAGACATGACCCGAAATCACCATTTCTGCTTGGCGGAAGCATGCCGGGAGATATCATACACGAGGCAAAACAAATAAGCTGGATTGACGGACAGATGACGCTGGATTTATTTTCGTAAAAACTGATATCAGGAAACCACCAACTGCCAAAAAACTGAAGAAAGGTACCCAAAATTGTTAACGATATTGCATGGATCAGATCACACATGCAATATCGTTATTTTCGTGTTATACTGGATGAACTGAGATGGAATTCAAAGAGACAAGAGAGGAATATAGTATGGAAATAAAATACGCAACAACAGAAGATATTACAGCGATTGCCGCAGTTGAGGCAGAATGTTTCCCGCCTGCGGAAGCAGCAACAGAAGAGGAATTCATCGAAAGAGTGAAATATTACGGAAATTACTTCTGGCTAATGTATGAAGATAGAAAGCTGATCGCATTTGTAGACGGTTTTGTAACAGATGAGCCGGACCTGACGGATGAAATGTATGAGAAGGCTGCCATGCACAACGAAGATGGTGCGTGGCAGATGATTTTTGGTGTTAATACATTACCGGATTATCGCAGACATGGATACGCCGGCAAACTGATCCGCCGCGCGATCGACGATGCAAAGCAGCAGGGCCGTAAAGGACTTGTCCTGACCTGCAAAGAAAAGCTTATCCCGTATTATACAAAATTTGGATTTTCCGACGAAGGTATATCTGACAAATCCACCCATGGAAATGTTGTGTGGCACCAGATGCGGCTGGTTTTCTGATAAATCGCCCTTTTTAATCTTGAGCAATCAATCGACCCAAAGACTGCTGCTTTGAGATCATTAAAAGCAGCAAGGAAAGGCAGAGCCGTTTACACTACCGGAGCATTTTATAAATGTTGCCAATTGCTTGCAAAACTTATTCCACATACATTTCTTGTTAAATTTGCAGGCCTTGGATAAGGAGATGGATTATGATTTTATATTTTTCAGCAACCGGAAACAGCGAATATGTTGCCAGAAGGATTGCAGCCGAAACCGGTGACATTGCCGTTTCTATTACAGATTGCTATAAAAAACAAATTTTCTCATTTGATGAGAAATGCAAAACACTTGGTATAGTAAGCCCTACATACTCTTGGGGATTGCCTGTTATCGTAATTGAATTTTTACAAAGACTAGATTTAAGCCATAAGCCGGACTATATATTTTTTATTGCAACCTATGGAACAACCCCGGGACAAACTGGGAGATTTGCAGATAATATTCTTGCTCCTAAAGGTCTGCCATTGTCCGCAAAATTCAGCGTGAAAATGCCGGACACCTGGACTCCGATTTTTGATTTGAGCAATAAAGAAAGAGTTCAGCGTATAAATAATTATGCAGAGCTTGAAATCGATCATATCATTGAACAGATAAAAAATTTGGTCGTCGGTGATTTTATGAAAAATAAGCTGCCTTATCCGATTGCAAAGATAGGCTATCATATCGAATATGATTCGATGCGTAAAACAAAGCACTTTTCAGTTGAAGACACCTGCGTTGGGTGTGGTTTGTGCGCCAAAAACTGCCCGGTTTCCGCCATTAAGCTCAAAGACCGCAAACCTGAATGGACCAAAGAGCAGTGCGTAATGTGCTTAGCTTGCTTACATCACTGCCCTAAATTTGCAATTCAATATGGTGAAAATACAAAGAAGCATGGACAGTATACACATTTCCTTAAGTGATATGCTCCCACCACTTAAATCTTATAGATTTTGAAGTGGTGGAAGTATGTCAGTGCGTCCAGCTAAGGGTGAAGCATTTAATGGATGGAAATCCCATCCGGTAAGGTATTAGCCACACCGCCG
>NZ_JBBMEI010000143.1:0-3048 GCF_040096655.1 Blautia intestinihominis
AAGAAGACCGATGGCTCTAACTATTACCAGTTTACACCATCGGTCTTCTTAAGTCCAGCTAACCCTTGAACAGTAACGAACGAGAGAAAGAAAATTAAAAAAGTACAAACTTTTAGTTGTGGCCCTTCTCCTTTTCTGATATAATAAGTTCGGATTTTAAGCTTCTGCCGTGATAAAATGTGAAACTGTCGCGAATGAGGCTAAAAGGAGGAATTACAAATGAAAGAAAAGAAAAAACGGGCCAAACGTCTGCCCACCTTTGCGGAATCGATCACACCGATCATCGCAATGCTTCTGATCCTTACCATTGGAAAGGGCGTGTTCGGCTACAGCACGGAGCCGCTCCTGATCATGGTAGCAGCAATCGCGGCATTTATCGCGTTCCGTGTGGGTGTTACCTGGGATGAGATGATGGATGAGATCTGTACCAAGATTGCAAAAGGTATGCCGGCAATTCTGATTCTGGTATGCGTTGGCGCTATGGTTGGTACCTGGATGGCAGCTGGTACCATTCCGATGATGATTTACTATGGTGTTCAGATTGTAAACCCGAAATTCATGCTGGTTACAGCATTTCTGATCGAGGCTGTTGTATCGGTTGTTACCGGTACTTCCTGGGGTTCTGTCGCAACCATGGGTGTTGCCCTGATGGGAATTGCAAGTGCTCTGGGTGTGTCTCTTCCGGCTACCGCAGGTGCATGTATCGCAGGTTCCTACTTCGGTGATAAGATGTCTCCGCTGTCTGATACCACGAACCTGGCTCCGATCGCGGCAGGCAGCACACTGTATGAGCATATCGGACATATGTTTTACACCACCGTTCCGGCAACCATCGTTTCTCTGGTGGTATATGCCATTGTTGGTATGAACGCAGATGTAAGTGCAGATATCACCTCTGATACTGTTACTACCTTATTGAGCCAGCTTTCTTCCATGTACAGCTGGAACCTACTGCTCATCATTCCGGTGCTAATCGTGCTGGGAGGTTCCCTGTTTCAGAAGCCAACCATTCCGGTTATGCTTCTTTCCACCTTTGTAGCTGGCATAGAGGGTGTTTTCATTCAGCATGTAGCAATGGGTGATGTGTTAAAGGCAACGGTAAACGGCTTTAGTGTATCTATGATCCATCGCGCAGGCTTCGACACCGAGACTTGTTCCGAGGCGGTTACCAAGCTGTTAAACCGTGGTGGTATGAACGGCATTATGAGTACCACACTTCTGGTATTCTGTGCATTCTGTTTTGCAGGCATCATGAGCCGGGCCGGCTGTCTGGATGTTGTACTTCAGAAGATTTTAAGCGTGGCAAAGAGTACCGGCGCACTGATTACCGCAACGGTGGCAGCCTGCATTACCATGGCACTGACTACCGGTAACTCTTATCTTTCCATTTTGATTCCTGGAGAGATGTTCCGTGACGCTTATAAAGAGCGCGGACTTGCGGCAAAGAACCTGTCCAGAACCCTTGAGGATGCCGGTACTGTAGTGGTGCCGCTGATTCCGTGGTCCGCAGCAGGTGCCTATATGGCATCTACCCTTGGTGTAGAGACCCTGGATTACCTTCCGTGGGCAATCCTGTGCTACACTGGCTGGATCTTTGCAATCATCTGGGGCTTTACCGGATTCGGTATCGCAAAGCTTGCTGATGAGAAGAAAAAGGAGAACTAAATACGAAAGTCTTGTTCCACCGGGATTCCTGATTCCGGTGGAATTTTTGAAGAATAAAGAAAAGGCAGGAGAATAGACATTATGATCAAGTTACTGAAAAACGCGAATGTTTACGCACCAGAGAAATTGGGAAAAAAAGATATCCTCATTGAGGGAGAGAAAATCCTTCTGATGCAGGATTCTATCGAAGGCTATGAGGGACTCCCGGGAGTGGAGACTTATGACCTGGAGGGAAAAATCGTTGTTCCGGCTTACATTGACATGCATGTGCATATCACCGGAGGCGGTGGAGAGCAGGGACCGGCATCCCGTGTACCGGAGTCTCAGCTCAGCGAATTTTTAAAAAACGGTATTACCACCGTGGTTGGCCTTCTGGGTACAGATGGCGTAACCCGCAGTGTAGAGAATCTGGTAGCAAAGGCCCGTGCCCTGACCGAGGAAGGCATGACCGTGTATACACTGACCAGCTCCTACGGTTACCCGCCGACCACCCTGACCGGAAGCGTAGAGCGCGATATCATCCTGGTTCCGCCTATGATCGGTGTGAAGGTAGCTGTATCTGACCACAGAAGCTCCAATCCGGGCGGGGAAGAGCTGATCGCCCTGGCTACCGCAGCCCGCAGAGCCGGTCTGCTCAGCAACACACCGGGGCTGGTGACTATGCATATGGGTGACGGAGAGGGAAGACTGGATCCGGTATTCTATGTTCTGGATCATTCCGATGTTCCGGCCAAGAACCTGCTACCGACCCATATTTTACGTAATCCGGGCCTGATTGATGCCGGTGCGGATCTGGTACGCCGCGGCGGTTACATTGACTGCACCGCCGGTGCCGATGATGTAGAAGTAGAATCTGATGCCATGAAGCTTTACGAGCTCTTACACCGCGAAGGCGTGAAACTGGATCATGTCACCATATCCAGTGACGCATTCGGAAGCCAGCCACGCTTCAACGAGGAGGGCGAGTGCATCGGCCTGACATACGCATCTCCGAAGTATCTGCACCGCACCATTCAGATCCTGGTAAGAGAGGGTATGCCGCTGGAGGCTGCCTTACAGCTTCTGACCAGCACTCCGGCAGTGCTCCTTGGTCAGGAAGGAGTCAAGGGCTGTGTAGCAGAGGGCGCAGACGCAGATCTTCTGGTACTGGATGAAAATCTCGACATCAACAGCCTGTTTGCCCGTGGCCAGGTGGCTGTGTGGGAGCAGGAAGTGAAGATGAAAGGCAGATTTGAGCAGTAATGTTTTTATGATATGAATTGAAAGAAGCGAAGACCATCATGGTTGATAGGTTTTCGCTTCTTTTTAGTTACTGTTCAAGGGTATGCATAGTCCATTGTAAAAAGTGATGAAATTTATTTTTTTGTTTTGTGGATAACCAGT
>NZ_JBBMEI010000144.1:0-3002 GCF_040096655.1 Blautia intestinihominis
GCTTACGAAGCTATCAAAAATGCGATCACAGGTCACCCTGATTTCATCTTTGAGTAAAGCTAGTTCTGAATAGTTACCATATTTTTTTTATTTTCTGGCTCCCCCCTCCTGACTGAGCCCGTCAGCGCCGGTGGTGAGACGCGCCAAGGCCACATCTTCATTTTTTGCTGCCTCTTCACTGTCATAAACCCCAAACACAGCATTTTTGAGCGGGGAGCCGTTTCCGTCTACTTTTCTAACGTTCGCGCGTACGAGTTCGTACAAGGATTCCACAAACTGACACAGGGGATGGCGTGGAGGGTGGGGAAGGTTGAGGGGGTGGTGATGCAGGAAATTGTTGGTACATCCCGTAGATATTATTTCCACTCTCATATCCGCAGATTCCCTTTGCATTCCATCCCACGATATAGTAAAATTGAGCCAGACCTATATGTACTAGAACAAAGGAAGGAGAACCTATATGAAGAAAACCAGAAAATATCTTCTCTGCCTGCTGACACTCGCCCTAATGCTTTTCCTGCCAGCCGCAGCAGCACAGGCCGCATCCGGTCAGCAGCCAGGCTATGTCAGTAGCATTACCGCCAAGGTATCCGGCAACAACCAAGTGACCGTCACCTGGAAGAAAGCCAAAAACGCCACTTCCTACCGTGTATACTACAAACAGGCGGGCGGCAAGTGGAAAACCCTTGCCAACGTCAACGATACCAAATACACCCACACTTCCAGCAAGAAATATCCATTAACTGAAGGAAAGAAATATGTGTATACCGTAAAGGCATATAACCGTTACGGCCGGAAATGGGGTTCATATGACAGAAATGGCAAAACTGTCACAATCCCGGCTATCCCTGGCAAGGTCAACGTTACCAAGGTAAAAGCAAACAGTTACCAGGAAGTGCAGGTGAACTGGAGCAAGGCAAAAAACGCTACTTCCTATCATGTGTATTACAAGGAAGCAGGCGCAAGGAACTGGCGCAAGATTGATTCCGTCAGCGGACGTTATACCAGTTTCAAGCATCGCTCATCCAAGTCCTTTCCATTAAAGCCTGGCAAGAAATATGTGTATACGGTCAAGGCATACAACGGAAGATTCAAAAAGTGGGGTTCCTACAACACGAAAGGCTGGAGCGTGTCTGTTCCGAAGAAACCGGAAGGAAAAGTGCCGGGAACAGTCAAGTTATGTTATGTAAGCGCAACAACCGACAGCGAAGTCATCATTGACTGGGAAGGTGTAGAGAATGCAACATCTTATTGTATCTATTATAAAGAATCCGGGGCTAAGAACTGGGTTAAGATTGCTACCGTAGGCAGCAATACACAGTTTTACATCCACGAATCCTCTTCCGCTTACCCGCTGAAGGCTTCATGTAAGTACTTATACACTATAAGGGCATACAACAGCGATTCAAAAAAATGGGGCGGATATAATACGAAAGGCTGGAGCGTTACAACTCCTGAAGACCCGGACGCTACACCAATGCCGCAGCCAACCAAAAAGCCGCAGCCGACAGAAGCACCAAAGCCGTCTCCAAAACCGACATCAACCCCGAAGCCAACACCAACCGCTACTCCTACCCCTTCACCGGAAGAGATTGCGGCCAACGCTGAGAAGATGGCCAAGGAAGTCATCAGACTGACGAACATTGAGAGGAGAAAATACGGACTTACTGAACTGAAATATCACGCAAAACTTCAGCAGGCAGCAATGACCAGGGCAAAGGAACTGGAAATCAAATTTGCTCACGAAAGACCTGATGGAAGTGACATCGGAACCGCAGCATTTGAAGCAGGTGTAGGAAATCCTGGTGGTGAAAACATCGGAGCGGGATTTACAAAACCGGAGGCGGTTGTTAAAGCGTGGATGGATAGCGATGGACATAGAACTACTATGCTGCAGTCCCACTACACCCACATCGGCGTAGGCTACTACAAAGGCAAGAACGGCACCGGATACTGGGTGCAGGAATTCTCCAGCGGACCGGACGAAAAATGCACGTTAACTGTTGACGCAAACGGCGGCACCTTCCCGAGCAAGGGCGGGGTGGAGAAGTTTGAGATGGCTGTGCCGAAGGGGATGACGCTGTATGCAGATGATTTTGAAAAACCGGTTAAGGCTGGATGTGTGTTTGAGAAATGGACAAGCCTTTATCCAGATGGCTATGAAAATAACAAAACAACGAAAATTCACATGAATGAAAGCAAAACCTTAAAGGCAAACTGGAAAGATGCCACAGCATCTGCAAAAGTATCATCTATAAATGAGGACATCTTTTCAGACGGAGTAAGTAATGACAGCAATGCTGAAAATACAAACACTGACAGTTCTTTTGAAGTAATAGAGTCTGTTGACGAAAATTCCAAAGAATTGGACATTTCGGAAGACACAGATGAAAGTGAGGTTGAATTTGTAGAAGACAATTTACAATAAAGTAATATAAAAATCAGCGTTCTCGCAAGAGAACGCTGATTTTTATATATCCCCCCTCCTCCTCCATCATATTTTTTTTATTTTTTAGCTTCCCTCCTGACTGAGCCCGTCAGCGCCGGTGGTGAGCCTAACAATCTCTTCCTCCTCGTTCTTCGCATCCTGCTCATTTGCATAAATACCAAACACAGCATTTTTGAGCGGGGAGCCGTTTCCGTCTACTTTTCTAACGTTCACGCGTACGAATTCGTACAAGGATTCCACAAGCTGACACAGGGGATGGCGTGGAGGGGGGGAAGGTTGAGGGGGTGGTGATGCAGGAAATTGTTGGTACATGCTACCGATTCCCTTTGCATTCCATCCCACGATATAGTAAAATCGAACTAGACCTATATGTACTAGAACAAAGGAAGGAGAACCTATATGAAGAAAACGCTTGACAAACAACAATTTTTTCAATTCTACAAACTTGAATTTGACTTGCCTATTTTCTTAAAATTTCATGTGGAGCTTCTATTTCATTTGCCAAGGTATGCTCTGTTAATTCTGACATCAATTTCAATTTTTTATTAATCAA
>NZ_JBBMEI010000145.1:0-2952 GCF_040096655.1 Blautia intestinihominis
CACCGGTGGTAAGACCGTTTCCCTCAAGACGGTCGGACTCCTTACTCTGATGGGACAGTCCGGGCTTCATATCCCGACTCTGGACCGCAGTGAACTGGCTCTTTTTCATGAGGTGTACGCAGATATCGGAGATGAGCAGAGTATTGAGCAGTCCTTAAGTACCTTCTCCTCCCATATGACAAATATCGTTTCCTTCCTCGAAAAAGCAGATCAGTATTCCCTCGTTCTGTTTGATGAGCTCTGTTCCGGAACTGACCCGACAGAGGGTGCCGCACTTGCGATCTCCATCCTCTCCTATCTTCATGACAGAGGAATCCGCACCATGGCTACCACTCATTACAGTGAGCTCAAAGTATTTGCGCTCTCTTCCTCCGGTGTCGAGAATGCAAGCTGCGAATTCGATGTAGAAACCCTGAGCCCGACTTATCGTCTTCTGATCGGTATCCCTGGTAAGAGTAATGCATTTGCGATTTCTTCCAAGCTCGGTGTTCCGGCATCCATCATCGAGAAAGCCAGAGAACAGATCAACGAGCAGGATGAATCTTTTGAGGATGTGCTGACTTCTCTCGAAGAAAGCCGTATCACGATCGAGAACGAGCGCACTGAGATCGCACAGTACAAACTCGAGATCGAAGACCTTAAGAAACAGCTTGAATCCAAACAGGAAAAACTGGATGTACAGAAAGACCGCATCATCCGCCAGGCCAACGAAGAAGCTCACAAGGTTCTCCAGGAAGCCAAGGATTATGCTGATCAGACGATGAAGCTTTTCCATAAATTCCATAATGATTACGTGGATACTGCCGCAGTTGAGCGTGAACGCCAGCAGCTCCGCAAGCGTCTCAACAAGACCGAACAGAAAATGGCACAGCCTGTCACCAAAAAGAAACCAAAGAAAGAACTCACCGCCAAGGATGTACGTCCTGGCGATACCGTACGGGTACTCAGCATGAACCTTAAAGGCACAATCAGCACCCGCCCGGATTCCAAGGGTTATCTGTTCGTCCAGATGGGCATCATCCGTTCCAAAGTCCATATTTCCGACCTGGAACTGATCGACGAACCGGTGATCACCACCTCTTCCTTCTCCCGTACAGGAGCAGGCAAGATTCGTATGTCCAAATCTGCCAGCGTTTCCACTGAGATCAATCTTCTCGGCAAAACTGTAGATGAGGCTGTCGCAGAACTCGACAAATATCTGGACGATGCTTATCTTGCTCATCTCAAGACGGTCCGCATCGTCCACGGCAAGGGAACCGGTGCCTTACGAAAAGGTGTCCACAACTATCTCAAACGCCAGAAACATGTTGAATCCTACCGTCTCGGTGAATTCGGCGAAGGTGATGCCGGCGTAACGATCGTAGAATTCAAGAAATAGAGAAAGGCGAATACTATGGTAACAAAACAGAAAATCTTAATCGTAGATGATGACAACAATATTGCAGAACTGATTTCTTTATACCTTACAAAAGAATGTTTTGAAACCAGAATTGTAAATGACGGAGAACAGGCTCTTAAGGAGTTCTCTGTCTTCCAGCCGGATCTGATTCTTCTTGACCTGATGCTGCCAGGTATCGACGGCTATCAGGTCTGCCGGGAAATCCGCCATACTTCTGATGTGCCGATCATCATGCTCTCTGCCAAAGGAGAAACCTTCGATAAGGTACTCGGTCTGGAGCTCGGTGCAGATGACTACATCATCAAACCATTTGACACAAAGGAGCTCGTTGCCCGCGTTCGCGCAGTCCTGCGCCGTTTCAAGGTCAAACAGCCAGCGGCAAACCCGTCAGAAAAATGTGTCAGCTACCCGGATCTCATGATCAATCTAACCAACTATTCTGTCACTTATATGGGAAATCATGTCGATATGCCGCCGAAGGAACTGGAACTTCTCTATTTCCTCGCAGCATCCCCGAACCAGGTGTTTACCAGAGAGCAGCTTCTCGACCATATCTGGGGCTATGAATACATCGGCGATACCCGTACCGTTGACGTTCATATCAAGCGTCTTCGTGAGAAGATCAAAGACCACCCGCAGTGGAGCCTCGCAACTGTCTGGGGCATAGGATACAAGTTTGAGGTCAAAAACAAATGAAAAAACGACTGACCTCCATGTTTCTTGTTGCCTATATCCTGCTTGGCATTCTGGGATTTTTCCTGGTAACCTTTGCAGGCTCCCATATGCTCGAGGCAAGACTCGAAAAGTCCATTACTTCGGACATATACCAGACAGCCCATCGTATCGCAGAAAGTGATCTTGTCAGTCATAACATCACTTCTGCCAACATGGAATCTATCCGCAGCAATCTGTCTCTGGCAACCAACTATCCGGATACGATCATCTGGATCATCAACAGTAACGGACAGATCATCTTAAGCACACGCAAGGATATTTCACCGGACAATCCCATTGATCTGGAGGGATTTAATCCGGCCTCCTGGGGCAGCAACTATTATCAGATCGGGGACTTTTATGGATATTTTTCAGAAACGCGGCTGAGCACGATCGCACCGATCACAGAAAACCTCAACACCCGCGGTTATGTGGCGATCCACTATCTGATGAGTGACCTGTACCAGAGCCGCAGCAGCCTGCTCTGGATCATCCAGCTTCTGTTTGTGGTCACTTATCTGCTGGTCACTGTATTGTTTATCTTTTATAGTTTCCATGTACGGAAACCGCTCCATGAGATCACAAAGGGAGCCTCCGAATTTGCAAACGGAAATCTGTCCTATCAGATCCCGGTCGACTCCGAAAATGAACTCGGCTACCTTGCCAAAAACTTAAACTACATGGCAGACAAGCTCAACCGGAACGGCGAATATCAGCGGCAGTTTATTTCAAACATCTCGCATGATTTCCGCTCTCCTCTGACTTCGATCAAAGGTTATGTGGAGGCTATGATCGACGGCACCATCCCGGTTGAGATGCAGGAAAAATACCTCAAGATC
>NZ_JBBMEI010000146.1:0-2923 GCF_040096655.1 Blautia intestinihominis
AACTCTTCATCCAGAAGCACTCGCCAGATCTGTGGCTCATTTGGATGATGCTCTGTGATATTCACTTCAAAATCATCGACCGGCTTGTAGTTGTGCGGTGTTGTTGTCTCACGCACGATATAGCTTCCAAATGGTAATGGAATACTGCAGGCATACCCTTTTTCATCTGTGAAAATCTCAGTAGCTCCATTTTCGCCACTCACTACTGGTTTGGCAGAATCAAAATCATAGCTTCCATCTGCTTTCTTTGTAAGGGAAGATTTCAGATAAACTGTAAATCCAGCTCCGGATAACAGCTCTGCATCGGTCTTTCCATTGTTGGCTGCTTTGATAATCTGGAATGGCTGCTTGATGACCTGCTCACTGGAAGTGCACTCTCTTTTTACTTCTGCTGTCATATCTCCTTCATAACTGCACGTAAGATCATGCTCTTCTGCATCTGCCAGGTATCCGGTCGGCGGAGTAATCTCTTTGACATAATATTTGCCAAGATATAAGCCATTTACAGAAGCCTGTCCTTTGTCATCTGTTGTAAGAGAAGCTACCTGCTCTCCTGCTTTATAAATAGTTCCCGTTGCTCCATCCGGGTGCACGATATCTTCACGAGCATACAGTCCATAAACTGCACCTTTCAGTGTGGTATCTCCCTGCGGTACTGCTTTTCCTGTCTCTTTATCCACTTTATAAAGATTGATCTTTGCTGTCACACGGTCATTGCTGAAGGTATGGGCAAAAGATACGGTTGCTTCTTTATCATTAGTGTAAGAAAACTTGAACGTATACACATCTTCTGTATTTCTTACATAGCCTTCCGGTGCCTGATCTTCTTTTACAGAATAGGAGTATCCAATCGGCAGGTCTGCTGTGAATTTGGCAGTTCCGTCTGCACCAGTAGTTGCTTTCTCAATCAGCGTTCCTTTTTTCACAACAACGGTTCCGTCTGCATTTCTGATATCATCGGATGCATACAGAGCAAAAATAGCGCCTTTCAGTGGTTTCTTGGTGTCTTTATCCTGTTTTACTACGGAAACATCTGCTTTCTGTCTCTCGTTGTTAAAAGTCACATCTGCAAATACAACTTCTTTATTCTGACCAGCATAAGTTAGAGTCACTGACTTTTCTTCACTGCCGTTATAGAAATTGTCCGGCGCTTTTTCTTCTTTCACCACATAGTTTCCAAGATGCAGGTTCTTCAGTGTGACAGAACCATTCTCACCTGTTGTCAGATTTTCTTTTACAAGGTCACCTTTGCTGTACACTTTTGTGCCATAAGCAGTTACAATATCAGCTCCGGCATACACGTTATATACTGCATTTTTCTGTCTGCGGTTTTCATACTGAAATACCGTTCCATTTTCACTGACATCTGCTCCGGTAAGAACCTGTCCTTCTTTATAAATGGTAAGCTCTGCCAGCTGCTCCTTATTTTCCACGGTTACCGATGAAGTCTTACTTGCTACCAGTTTTACATTTGTTGCCGTTGCATTTACTACATACCCCTGTGGTGCTGTGATTTCTTTCAGATAAACGGTATCCTGTGTCTTGATAATCGTAACAGAGGATTTTCCATTCTTATCTGTTGCCGGCATCTGAGTGAGCAGCTTTGTACAAGCCTCATCGCTGTATACACCGAATACTGCACCTGCAAGATTGACATCAGCTGTATCGTCTTTCTTTACGATTTCGATCGTAGCCTGTTCAATCCAGGACACCTTTAAGCTTACATATTTTTCATCAGCGACACCTTCTCCAAACACAAATGCCAGGTCCTGAACACTTGCATTCGTAGTCAGTTTATATGCTGAATAATCTTTTGTAATACTTCCCTTCATCTTTGCAGAAAAAGTAGCACTTACATCTTTTGTCTGTGTCAGAGGCGCTGAAAGATAAAACGTGGTTCCTCCTCCAATTGTTACGCTTGCACCTGCCGCACTTACATTTCCAGTAGATACATTATGGAGCTTTACTCCTTTTGGTAAGTCCATTGTGATTTTCTGCTGGGAAGATGCGTTGAACTGAATGTTCTCCGTTCTCTGAACATTTCCATCTACATAAGCTTTTACATCCGGCTTTGAAAATGACATCGCTACATCTGGTATTTCCGGCTTATTCACACAATAATTATAGAGTTCTTTTGCCAAAGCCTCACCTGTAGCATTTGTTCCGTAAAATGCATCACTACTTCCGTTGGCATATGATGCAGCCATGTGAATAATGATGAATCTTTTTCCTTCTGAAAAATCCGTGTGTTTATTCGCAAAAAAGCTTTCACTTCCTGCGGCGTCTGTACCGTAATAACACACTTTTGCTAACGCCTGATTGTCTCCAATCTTTGTGATTGTATAATTTCCAGATCCTGGTCCTGGTTTTGCCGGCTGTACACAATACGCAGTTGCTCTGACGCTTCCGTAGCTGATATAGTACGGCTCTGTCAGATAGGTTCCAAGATTATAATCTGCATATCTATACAGTGGTCCTTTTTCAATTGTTACCTGCTGTGTACTTCTTGCTGAATAAGCCGAAACTGCTTCAAATGTTGCAATCTCTCCCTCTTCCATAGCCTCAAGATCCACACCTTCGTCTCCTGCCTGTTCCAAAACATCATGAAGCTCTAACCCTGATTCTTCATCATAGGTATCCTGGTTCTGTGCCTGCTCTACCAAATCATCAAATTCATCAGCGTCAATATCGGTAATCTCCGATTCTGCTTCTGAATCCTCCGCTTCTTCTGTCTGCTGCTCACTTACAGCTGTTTCGGATTCGGTCACTGCTTCACTCCCTGCCACCTCTGTCTGAGCTTCAGTTGCTTTCTCACGCACAATCAGTTTTCGGCTGATCTGGTACTTCGGATGCTCCTGATTTACCGGTTCCACATAATAGACCGCTTTGTAAGTGTCCGCATGATCTGTCGTAAAATCCTCAT
>NZ_JBBMEI010000147.1:0-2824 GCF_040096655.1 Blautia intestinihominis
AGCCGGATGCGGAAAAGCCGCACGTCCGGAATTCTGTGAGGGATACATTCGGTAACGGATGTATCTACTCGACCACAGAGAAGAATGAGGAGAGAAAAGCAATGTTCAGACCGATTCGAAGAAAGAAAAAAGAAATGGATCTTGATGCTGCGAAAGAACTTTTGCAGTGCAGCAGGCGTGGCGTACTTGCGGTAAATGGAGATGACGGATATCCTTATGCAGTTCCTGTCAATTATTTTTATGACAGAAATGCCGGGAAAATATATTTTCATGGAGCACGTGCCGGATACAAAGTTGATGCCCTGCGCGCCAGTGACAAAGTATGCTTCACCGTTTACGGAAATGAAACCATAAAAGAGGAAGAAGCATGGGCACCGTTTGTGCAAAGTGCGGTTGTATTTGGCAGATGTCATCTGTTAGAAGAAGGCACAGAAGCAACAGAGATTCTTAAGAAAATCGCCAGAAAATACTATCCAAATGAACAGCTGATTGACGAAGAAATCGAACGTTCAGGAAAAGCCGTGCAGCTCTTTGAAATAGACATTGAACATATTAGCGGTAAAGAGATTCAGGAGAAGTGAATGAAATAAAAACTGGGAAGATGCTATGAAGAATAATAAAAAAATCCCTCTGGGATCATTAATTTCCACAATATTAATTGGTGTTTATATGATGTTTTCTCTCTGTGCTGGGATCGGATCTTTATTTCTTGTCAGATATGCTGGAGAGCTTACAACGGTTGGTATGAATCTGGCAACTAACCCTGGAGAAAACGGAGACTACATAAGTGGATATCTTATACTTCCAGGCTCGCTTACAGCATTGCTTGGAGGAATGACGGGAGTTGTAGCCTTTCTGGTGGCAGTAGGGCTTGTTTTATTATTTGTAATATTTCTGATCCTGTTCATATCCTCCATCGTAATGCTGAAAAAGCAAAAGATAAAAGCAGATGCCTGTGTGAAAATAGTAGTCTGCTTTATTCTTTCGATTCTTTCCTGGGTACTGTTCCAGAGCGCATGGATAGTCGTGCTGCTGATAATTCCAGCGGCATTAGGAATGACAGAGTTGTTATTTGATGAAATTTGATACCCTTTGTAATTTACGGAAAATCAAAAACGCCGAAAACCCTTGATTTATAAGGCTTTTCAGCGTTTCCAAGAGCAGGGGATGAGAGAATCGAACTCCCACCAAAGGTTTTGGAGACCCCTATCATACCATTTGACCAATCCCCTATATTATTGGAATAGTTGCAATTTCATCTGCAACAAAATGAATTATAGCAGATAATATTTTGTTTGTCAATAGCGGAGATGGAGGGATTTGAACCCTCGCGCCGGTTGCCCGACCTACCGCATTTCGAGTGCGGACCCTTCAGCCACTTGGGTACATCTCCGAATCTGAAACAGAATGTTCTGACCATGTTCCATTATATAGTCAGATCGCGGAAAGGTCAATTCTTTTTTTGCCGGGAAAAGAATCTTTTGTTGACGCGAAAACAATCCTATAATATGATATAAGGAAAGAAATCCGCAGAGTAGTAATACACCAAGTATTAGCATCTTTGCAGAAATTGCGGAAAGAGGTTAGATTCATGAACAGAAAAAAAGATGTGATTCTCAAAGCTACCGAAGCTTTGACCGAGAATTATAAAAAAGAAGAATTATTTATGCCAAAGAACAACCGTGAGCTTCCGAGCAGGGCAGCAATCATTGATGTTGTCAAGCAGCTTCGTTCAGTTATTTTTCCAGGATACTTCTGGAATGATTCGGCAGCGAAGATCTTCCCGGAGCATTTTGCAGGATATCGCCTGAATGACCTTTATGACATGCTCAAGGGACAGATCGAGATCGCACTTCTGTATGCGAATCCGGAACTTGAGCAGGATGGAGCACAGGAAGAGGCAGACCGTATCTGTGCAGGATTCTTTGAGCAGCTTCCGGATGTGCAGCAACGTCTTCTGAAGGATGTGCAGGCAGGCTTCGACGGTGACCCGGCGGCCAAGAGTAAGGAAGAAATCATTTCTTCTTATCCAGGTCTGTTTGCAATCTATGTATATCGTCTGGCGCATATTTTATATAAAGAAGAAGTTCCGTATATTCCGAGGATCATGACCGAGTATGCACATGGCAAGACAGGTATCGACATCAACCCGGGCGCAACGATCGGTGACTATTTCTTTATCGACCATGGAACTGGCGTTGTTATCGGTGAGACAACGGAGATCGGATGCAATGTGAAGCTTTATCAGGGTGTGACTCTTGGTGCGCTTTCTACCAGACAGGGACAGCAGCTTGCCAATGTCAAACGTCATCCAACGATCCGCGACAATGTGACGATCTATTCCAATGCATCTGTACTTGGCGGTGAGACTGTGATCGGAGAAAATACGATCATCGGTGGTAACACTTTCATCACAGAATCCATTCCGGCAAACACCAAAGTCAGTGCCAAGAGCCCGGAACTTGTGATCAAGAAATCAAGAAGTGCCGTTTCCAAGACAGATGTCTGGGACTGGGAAAACTAAGTCATTTTATGTATATAAAAACAAGAAAAAATATAAAATAAAAAAAATTGAAAAAATTAAAAAAACCTGTTGACAAATACTGAGTAATAAGATATACTCAATATCGTTGAAGCGAGCGAAACACAAACGCAACGCAAGCACAACGATATGCGGGTGTAGTTCAATGGTAGAACACCAGCCTTCCAAGCTGGATACGTGGGTTCGATTCCCATCACCCGCTCTTATGCGATAGTGGCGTAGTTGGTAACGCGCGACCTTGCCAAGGTCGAGACCGCGGGTTCGAGCCCCGTCTATCGCTCT
>NZ_JBBMEI010000148.1:0-2739 GCF_040096655.1 Blautia intestinihominis
CAAACTTGGTGCTGGGTATAACACCCAACACCAAGTTTGTCTACAGTCTGGGGAATATTGTTTAAATACAATATTCCTTTTTTTATAGATATAAGAAACCTTTGATTCTGAACAAAAAATAAGTTTACATTTTTATGCCCAGATACTCTTTAAAAAATAAAAGGGTATATGATGCAGGAATATAAAGATTTGGTTATACAGGCGAAAAATGATTCAAAATATATGCAAAACTTACTTTGCATAATGGAACCTTTAGTAAAACCATATGCAAAAAAAACTTAAAAAAAGAAAAATACGAATGTGCATATATGGATAATGAAGGTGATTTACAAGAAAGCTATAGAGCGGATTATTCATCTGTGGAATTAGCATTTGATCTGAAAAATATAACCTTAAAAATGACTTCAAACCAAAGGGATATTTTAAAATACTTGATTTTAGGGTGGTCAGATAGTGAAATCGCATCTTTCTTACACTTTAGCCGTCAATATGTAAACAGAGAAAAGAAAAAATATATCAATTTCTGAAATGATTTTTTACATAAATAGTAAGTGCTGAATTATTGCTTGAATTTGTGACATAAACATATTTGCAGCAGTCAAAAGAAGAAGCAACATGTTTGAAAGAAAAATTAAGTCAAAAATGCCGCAGCCTTTGAAAATATTGGCTGCGGCATTTAAAATATATGATATGTTTGATGTAAAAAACATCAGGTTCTCAACCAGACATTTGGGTAAGTCAAGATGATGCTTCTGATATAAGATATGCAACATTAAAATCATCATATACTTGAGAATTTAAATGCATATCTTCATATAACTTGATATAGTCTTCGATTGTTTTGGTGTTATCCTCTGCATATATATGAGTGTTTCCATCGTTGTCCTCAACAAATAAGAGAGTAACATCTATTTTATCTTCTGTTAACCAGAAAGAGATATATTTTGAAAGAGTCCCATCAATTTCTGTGGCACCATCCAGAATTTGTTCATCTGATTCCAGCTCATTAATATGTTCCCAAAAAATTTGAGGAGAGAACGCAAGTAATTTTAAGTTTTTTTGAGAGTCTTCTGAGTACCATATATGTGCTTCTGTGTTGAGATAGTCGGTTATATTAATATCCGTATCTGCCGGTAACTCATAAGTTTCACCGGCGTCAGAAGTCAGCGAAAAGGTTTTTGCATGATTAGAATAAGAAGTGACAATCCCCTTGACAAAATAGTAAGTTATATCTGAATCACTATCATAATAAGAGCCGGAACCATCTATATCATAAGATACATATTGCCCCTCAGGCTCCTTAGGGGCGGAAAGGGTGATTAGATCTGAGGGGGCTTTGCCAAAAGCTTGTCCGGATAGCAATATACTACCGAGTACGATACTGCCTGCGATACATAGAATTTTTACATTATTCATGGTTAAATGGCCTCCTTGTTTAGTTATTGAATATTATATCAATTAAAGTGTGAAAATTGTAATTTTGACTTATCGAAATATGTTTTAGATAATATGAAGTGACCCCACATTTGTAGCAACGTGGATTTACCTGTATACTAGAGTTTGCTAAGAACAATGGTAACAGGGATTACCGCAAACGTAGGGGAGAACGAAAAATGAGACTACCGGATAAAATAGCACCGTTTCTGGAATTATTGCACATATACAGAGAAACTGGGTCAGAAAACAGCGAAAGCATATAGGATCGATCTAAGCAGTATTTTGGTTTAGTTGCTTGTGGAGAGCAAGACAAAGAGAAGCTTGAGGAATATATTACGGAATTACATAAAAAATATAAACACAAACAGAACAGAGATTAAAAAATCGGATATTTCGTTGGCAATAGAAGAGCCAACGGAAAAAAATACTTTTATGAGAACCGATTTCCTTTCCGATGCATCTAATTAGTGTAAAAGTAAACATGAATAGTAATCCAGCTGGACAAAAGGAGAAGACAAAGTTATGACAAAAGATGTATTTATTAAGGAGGTTCGGGATGCAGAAGCCATGCTGTATCATATATCGAAGTCCATTCTGAAGAATGACTCTGATTGTGGGGATGCTGTGCAGGAAACAATTCTTAAGGCATATGAAAAACTTCCCACTTTAAAGAAAGAAAAATATTTCCGAACATGGATCACAAGGATATTGATCAATGAATGCAAAGGGATTCTTCGGAAAAGAAAAAATGTTATTCCATATGAAGAATATATGGACAATATGAAAATGACTGAGGAGGACAGATACAGTCATTTGTATATGGCGATTATGGAACTTCCGGAGGATCTGAGGGTTTTGGTAACATTGTATTATTTAGAAGGATTTTCATTGAAAGAGATCAGTGAGGCTCTGGATATTCCGGAAGGAACGATCAAAAGCAGACTTTCACGTGCAAGAGAGTTTTTGAAGGTGCAGTTATCCGAAGAAGAGAAAAGACCGGCAACTGGGAAAAACAGTAAGCAATTAAAGAGAATAACAGGAAAGGGGAAAATGTCATGTTAGAGAAGAAATGGAATAATATCGCACCGGAAGTACCACAGGATTTTCATAATAAATTTGAAGATACACTAAAACAGATTGAACAGGCGGATTCAGTTGATAAAAAATATAAAAGAAAAAAAATCAGTGGACGATTATTGATTGCAGCAGCAGTAATCTGTACTGGTATGGCTGTTACTGTGGCTGCAAAAGAGTTCTTTAAATGGAATGATTACCTGGTGAAAAGACTGGATCCATCGGAGG
>NZ_JBBMEI010000149.1:0-2710 GCF_040096655.1 Blautia intestinihominis
TCACTTACAACGAATTATGCCGGAAATGCCAGCATGGGTGCAAGCAGAGCTTCCGGGCGGTTGTGATTGACTGCCCCTGTTATTTATCCAAACGAGCAAAGAAAAAGGAGGAACACACAGAATGAATTTTGAATTTATGACGATAGACACACCATTGCCGCCCTGTATGCCTTTTCCCAGAGCGTTGACAGGATTTCCAGTCAGCAGCACCGCAAAGGTCATGTACTGCCGGATGCTGGACGCTATGCTCTCCAAAGGGCAGGAGGACGAGAACGGAATCCTCTTTGTCTGCTTCCCTGTCACAGCCATTGCCGCAGTCCTGTCCCGCAGCTCCATGACGGTCAAGCGTTCTCTGAATGAACTGGAAACTGCCGGACTTATCATGCGGGTGCGTCAGGGCATTGGAGAACCAAACCGGATTTATGTGCTGATACCGGGAAAGGAGGACGCTGCCCTTGCCTGATACCTCAAAGCTGGAAAAACTCAATCGGGAGTTGGAAAAAAGCGAAAAGAAACTGCGGAAAGCCATCAATGATGAAAAGGCATTGCAGCACCAGTTGAAACAGCTTACCCGAAAGGAACGGACGCACCGGCTCTGTACCCGTGGCGGTATGCTGGAAAGTTTTCTGCAAGAGCCGGAACGCCTGACAGATGATGATGTCATGCTGTTGTTGAAACTCATTTTTCACAGACAGGACACGCAGGAACTATTGAAAAAACTGCTGGAACGGGAGATGCCGGAACCCCCTTAGTTTACTAAGGGCGCAATTATACACCACCCAAAGGTTGGTGCATTGCGTTCTCCGAAGGCTCCTCGCCGGAGGGCTGTGATTTTCCGCAGTCATGGTCTGCTCCAAATCATACAGGGGACGCTACGCTTCCCCTGCGCTGGCTGTCGCCAGCTACCCTTTTGTGGACTTGCCGCCCGGAAACACCTTGCGCTGCAAGCTGTTCCCGTCCAGCAAGTTTTATCAGTCGAGCTATCCTTATCTACGGTAATTTAGTATAATAAGGTCAAAAAACAGAACGCTATCATTGTGCAACCGATATGCAACTGATAATTGCTTGATAGTTGGTGGTAGCAACACGGTAATTCAGATAGAATAAAGCCAACAAAGAAAGGAGGTCATCCAAATGTTAGTAAACATCATTATGATTGTAGTCGGAATAGTTTTCTCATGTATCTTTGTCGGCTTGCTTATCCTTGTTATTCGTGCATTGCTTAAATATATCCGTACAGAGAAATGAAGCCAACAGCAACATTAGGAGGTGGTCAAATGAAAGTAACCGTATTTATGATAATCGTTGGAATAATTTTCTTATGTATCTTTGTTGGTTTGCTTACCCTTATTGTTCGTGCATTACTCAAATATATCCATTCAAAAGATGTACGGCAGGAAAAATCCGTAGTGAGGAAATCGTTGGGTGAAGCACTCAAAGTACACAGAACACAGTGCAAAATGACGCAGGAATTTGTTGCTGAAACGATTGGTGTTAGCAGGCAGGCTGTTTCAAAATGGGAAAATGGAACATCCGACCCTTCCACATCAAATCTTTTTGCACTTGCAAAACTTTACGGTATTTCTGTTGAAGAATTACTAAAAGAAGTTGAATAATCTTCATGCAGATATTTTATTTCATCATCGGGCCACCCTGACCCGAACTTTCAAAACTGAATACCAGCCGCCCACCGGCGGCACCACCGAGCAGGAAATCTGAAAAGGTCTCCTGCTTTTTTTCTGCCCCAAATGAGGTGGTAAAACGCCACCCCATCCACCAATTACCGAAAGGAGGGACACGAAATGCCCTGTCCACACAACGAAATCTCGATTGTGCAGCGAAGCCAACAGCAGTCTGCGGTTGCCGCCGCTGCCTACCAGAGCGGCGAAAAGCTGTTCTGTGGATACGATCAGGAAGTGAAGCACTACCCAGAAAAGCGTGGTATCGTCCACAATGAAATCTTGCTTCCGGCAAATGCCCCACGGTCGTATGCAGACCGCAATACTTTATGGAACGCCGCCGAAGCGGTGGAGAAGCAATGGAATTCCCAGCTTGCAAGGCGGTGGGTGCTTACCATCCCCAGAGAGATACCGCCCGACCAGTACGCCGCCCTTGTCCGGGATTTCTGCAATCAGCAGTTTGTTTCCAAAGGAATGTGCGTGGATTTTGCCATCCATGACAAAGGGGACGGAAACCCTCACGCTCATGTCATGCTGACTATGCGGGCAATGGATGAACATGGGAAATGGCTTCCCAAGAGCCGCAAGGTTTATGACCTTGACGAAAACGGGGAACGGATAAAACTTCCGTCCGGCAGATGGAAAAGTCACAAGGAAGATACGGTTGACTGGAACGACCGCAAGTATTGTGAAATCTGGCGGCATGAATGGGAGATCATCCAGAACCGCTATCTGGAAGCCAATGACCGCCCAGAGCGTGTGGACTTGCGTTCCTATGCCAGACAGGGGCTTGATATAGTCCCCACTGTCCATGAGGGGACTGCTGTCCGGCAGATGGAAAAGCGGGGTATCCAGACGAACATCGGCAACCTGAACCGGGACATCAGAGCCGCCAACCGCCTGATGAAGTCTATCCGGCAGCTCATTCAAAACCTCAAAGGCTGGATTACCGAGCTGGGAGAAAAACGAAAAGAACTGCTTGCACAAAAGGCGGCGGAGGAAGCGACACTTCTTCCCAATCTGCTGATGAA
>NZ_JBBMEI010000150.1:0-2663 GCF_040096655.1 Blautia intestinihominis
GCATTGTGGAACTCTTGCATTTTCTGATTTTGGAAGATTATAGTTTTCTCCCACTTCAATTCCACATTTGCGTTTTATCTGAGAAATATATAAACTTGAAACCTTCAAGCCAGATTCTTTCAGCACATAATCCTTGATTTCCTGATAGGTTGCTTTCAACTCGGCACTGGTGGCATCCAGCTCGTCCAAGTCTAAGTCGATCTCTATCGTGTCATCCGGCTTTTGTTGGGACAAAAGAACAACCGTCTCCACATGCAACGGCATCTTTGTTGGAACACACATTTTCTGCCTCGTGTTCTTCAAAAGAACACACATCTTTATCATTCAACAAGTCACGATTATCGCTCATTTTTAAGCTCCTCCTTGTTGTCTACACAGCCTTTTCACGAAGATTCATATATCGGTCTCTGGCATATGGTATGCTTCTGTCATCCATACCCTTTAGCACAAATGTCAGCTTATACGGATCAGCTGTGCCATCCTCTTCCATATCACCGACAACGACTTTCTCCACAATGCTTTCAAACACTACTCTGTCAAATTCATCAAGTACATCAGCCCCTTTAAGCTTCTGCCTGATGAGTTTCATCTTATCAGCAATATTCTTCTGTGATAATACGCAGTCAGAAAATAAATGCTTTTCTTCTTCACATTTATCCAGCTTATTGCCCATCTCACTGTATTTATCGTCATAGGCTTCTTTAGAAATTTTATCATCCAGATACATATCAGTCAATTTCTTTCTTTTCTTTTCAAGAGAGGAAATCTCTTTCTCAATACGCTTCAATTTTTCTGTACTGTCGTCTTTGGATAATGTTTCTTCCACTGATGACAACACAGATTCAAGTACATCATCAAAATTCTCTGCAAGCAACTTAAACATCTCAAGAAACGCATTTTCGATAACCACTTCATCTACGGCTTTGCTATGTGGGCAGTTTGCAATTCCCTTATTCGTTGCCGTCCGGCATTTCCATACCGGCTTTTTGTGCTTTGTATCCTGATTATGGGAACGTCTGGTGAGATTAGTTCCACAGAAACCACACTGACACATACTGCTAAAAGCATATTTTCTGGCAAACTTGATTCTCTCTGCATCTGATACATTTTCATTAGTACGATATCTGCTTTTTAAGATATCCTGAACTTTATCCCACTCTTCCTCTGAAATAATGGCTTCATGATGATTTTTCGTATAATATTTATTAGATTCACCATGATTATCCAGACGCCTCTTTGATATCGGGTCTACTGTGTAAGTTTTTCCCATAAGCAAATCGCCCTTGTACTTTTCATTCTTAAGAATTCCCCTAACACCGCTGTCTGTCCACTTAACATTGCCCTTTTTATTGACCTTACCAAGCCTCGTAAGCTCCTTCGCAATTCTATATGCACCATATCCCTGCAGATACAAATCATAAATCAGGCGAACTGTCTCTGCTTCTGCTTCATTGATAGTTATACTCTTATTCTCCGGGTTATAATCATATCCGAGACATCCGTTAAATCCCATCAGCTCTCCTCTGGACATTTTCATCTGCACACCCATTGTCACATTCTGGGATAAAGACTCAACCTCATTCTGTGCAAGAGCAGATAAAAGTGATAACTGCATCTCACTTTCCATCTTTGATGTGTCAATATTCTCTTTTTCAAAAATTACTGTAACTCCCTTTACCTTCAGCATTCTGGTATATTGCAGTGTATCAACAAGATTTCGTGAAAATCTTGATACTGACTTCGTAATTACAATATCTATAAGACCATTCATACAATCATCAATCATCTTAAGAAACTGCTCTCTTTTCGTTGTTTTGGTTCCTGTGATACCCTCATCAGCGTATATTCCAACCATAACCCACTCTTTATTGGAATCTATCTTATCCTGATAGTACTGCTTCTGTGAATTAAAGCTCTGTATCTGCTCTTCTCCATTCGTGCTGACACGGACATATGCTGCTACTCTTTTTCTTGTAATAGTAAGTGGCTTTCCCATCTTTCTGCGGTCTCTGATAACAGGACCATCCACTTTCTTTATTACTTCTACCTGTTTTTCATCCATAGAAAACGCTCCTTTCCTAAAATCTGTCTGTATAAAATAAATTGGCAGTAACATCATTTCTGCTACTGCCTACACTATAATTCAAAATATAAATGTTAACGAATGTGCGACTATGCTGTCATAAAAGTTATAACATCATATTCACTCATAATATGAATTCTTGTTCTGCTGTACTCATCTTCGGTAATCAGTCCCTTGCGGAAAATCCACCCAAGTACAGCCAGCTTCTTGGCTAATTCTAATTCTTTTGCCATGTGTAAACACCCCCTTCTTAAAATACTAAACATATCACCTTCTTTTACCGAAATCTCAATTGTGAAATCATACTGTTGAAAGATACTTCATTTGGCTTTCTACATACCACATGCTGTCAGTCTCACAACTGACCTTTAGTCCCACGAATCTCTTCGTGACCTGTGGGCTACTCCTGTTCGAGTCCGTTTCCCACCCTTGACGGAAGTGTCTTCACCCGCTCCGTTTCCTACCGGAAACATCTTCGCTGGTTCTGTTGGCATATGATAAAGACTTAAATGAAAAACTAAATTCCAGCTGTGGATTATCTCAGTAACTATGCGGGATTAAATTCTGTAATGCACCTTAA
>NZ_JBBMEI010000151.1:0-2656 GCF_040096655.1 Blautia intestinihominis
GACATTATAGATGCACCGGTCAACCGTCCGAAATGTGTGGAGACAACGGCAATGGGAGCAGCCTATCTGGCAGGCCTTGCGGTAGGATACTGGAGCAGTAAGGAAGAAGTTCTCAAGAACTGGGCGATCGACCGGACCTTTGATCCGAAGATCACGCAGGAAGAGAGAACAAAACGAATCCGTGGATGGGAAAAAGCTGTAAAATATGCGTATGGATGGGCGAAAGACGAAGAGAACTGATCGAAGAATCAAGTGGACGATAAGTTTGTATTTAAAATAATTGCACATACTGGCGTGAAGAGGAGAGCCTGACAGGAAATCCATGAAAATGGGTTTATTTGTCAGGCTCTTTTATATATACAGGAGGTTTTTACAATGAATAAATACGATATTGCGATTATCGGTGCGGGAGTTTCCGGTACGGCGATTGCACGGGAACTGTCCCGTTACCGGATAAAGGTATGCGTACTGGAGCGGGAGGAAGATGTCTGCTGCGGAACCTCCAAGGCGAACAGTGCGATCATTCATGCAGGTTATGACGCAGAGCCGGGATCACTCAAAGCAAAACTGAATCTTCGGGGAAATCAGATGATGGAGCAGCTTTCCTGTGATCTTGATTTTCCATTCCGAAGAAATGGTTCACTGGTTTTGTGCCTGGATGAAAAAGACCGCCCCGGTCTGCAGAAACTTTATGAGAGAGGAATCCAAAACGGTGTAAAGGGACTTCGAATTTTAAATAAAGAAGAAATAAGAAAAATGGAGCCGAATGTTTCTGACCAGGCTGTGGCGGCATTGTACGCACCCAGCGGAGGAATTGTATGTCCATTCAACATGACGATCGCACTGGCAGAAAATGCCTGTGCAAACGGAGTGGATTTTTATTTCAATACAGAAGTGCACAAGATCACACGGGGAGAAAAAAACTGGACGATTGAGACAACAGAGGGAATTTTTGAGGCAGACTGTATTGTAAATGCGGCAGGAGTTTATGCAGATAAATTCCACAACATGGTCAGTGAAAAGAAACTTCATATCACTCCGCGAAAAGGAGAATACTGTCTTCTTGATAAAGCTGCGGGGACACATGTAAGCCGGACGATTTTTACCCTTCCCGGCAAGTTTGGCAAAGGAGTTCTGGTCACACCAACCATTCACGGAAACCTGCTGATCGGGCCAACAGCCACAGATATAGAGAATAAAGAAGGAATCAATACCACCAGAGAAGGTCTGGAACAGGTTCTGAAAAAAGCATCCGAAAGTGTCAAAAACATTCCGGTCCGTCAGGTGATCACTTCTTTTGCCGGACTTCGAGCACATGAGGACGGAGACGATTTTATTATAGGAGAGACGGAAGAAGGATTTATCGACTGTGCCGGAATTGAATCACCGGGCCTTTCCAGTGCTCCTGCGATCGGAGAAATGGTTGCTGACATTCTGAAGAAAAAATATGATCTGAAAGAAAAAGAGGATTTTCTTTCCACAAGAAAGGGAATTACCGATGTATCAAAGTTTTCACTGGAAGAACGAAATGCGTGGATTCGACAAAATCCGGCTTATGGAACGATTGTCTGCCGCTGTGAGATGGTGACAGAAGGTGAGATCATAGATGCGATTCGAGGACCTCTGGGTGCCAGATCACTGGATGGAGTGAAACGCCGTACCAGAGCAGGCATGGGACGTTGTCAGGCAGGATTCTGTTCGCCGCGTGTTATGGAGATTTTAGCCAGAGAACTTGGAATTCCCGTGGAAGAGATCACAAAATCCGGAGGCAACTCTGGAATCATAAAAGGCAGCAACAAAGATTCTTTTGGGGAGGACGGCAAATGATAAAAAAATATGACATTGTGATCATAGGCGGCGGTCCGGCAGGACTTGCAGCGGCTATTTCAGCGAGAAAAAACGGAATCGAAAGTACTCTGATTCTGGAGCGGGACAAAGAACTGGGAGGAATTCTGAACCAGTGCATTCATAATGGTTTTGGGCTTCATACCTTTGGAGAAGAACTGACCGGACCGGAATATGCCGACCGTTTTATTCGTCAGGTCAGAGAACAAAATATAGAATACAAACTGAATACCATGGTCATAAACATCAGCAGGGAAAAAGTTATCACAGCGATGAACCGTGAGGAAGGCATGTTTCTGATTCAGGCAAAAGCGGTGATTCTGGCAATGGGCTGCCGGGAACGTTCCAGGGGAGCACTGAATATTCCGGGGTATCGTCCGGCGGGAATTTATTCTGCGGGGACGGCACAGAGACTTGTAAATATAGAAGGGTATCTTCCGGGAAGAGAAGGTGTCATCCTTGGCTCCGGGGATATCGGACTTATCATGGCCAGGCGTATGACACTGGAAGGTGCAAAAGTAAAAGTGGTAGCAGAGCTGATGCCGTACTCCGGCGGGCTTAAGCGGAATATCGTGCAGTGTCTGGATGACTTCGGAATCCCGCTGAAACTCAGTCATACTGTGGTAAATATTAAAGGAAAAGAACGTGTAGAAGGAGTTACTCTGGCACAAGTCGGAGCGGATGGAAAACCGATTCCGGGAACGGAGGAAGAATATGCCTGTGATACTCTGCTTCTTTCAGTAGGCCTGATCCCGGAGAATGAACTTTCCAGAGAGATGGGAGTGGAACTGAACCGTGTCACATCGGGGCC
>NZ_JBBMEI010000152.1:0-2622 GCF_040096655.1 Blautia intestinihominis
GAATACATTTGCCAGATAGTTGGAATTGGGCATCTCTGAGAGAAATCGCACTTTCAATTAGTGATGGTTCTCATAATCCACCACCAAATAATGGTAGTGGCATCCCTTTGTTAAGTGCTGCAAATATAAATGATAATTCTATTTTAATGAACGAAATATCACGATGGATTACAAACGAAGAATGGAAAATTGAAAATCAACGTACTAATATTGAAGTTGGCGATGTATTGCTTACTATTGTTGGCAGTATTGGTCGAAGTGCAGTAGTTCAGAACAACAATCATTTTGCATTACAAAGGAGCGTTGCAGTTATTAAACCATGCTTAATTAATCCTTTATATTTGATGCACATTGTCCAATCTCCTCAAATTCAAAAATGGCTCACTGACAATAGTAAAGGGACAGCTCAAAAAGGAATATATCTTAATGCACTTTCTCTTATGATTATTCCAATCCCTCCATTAGCAGAGCAAGCAAGAATTGTCGAGCTTATTCATATTGCATATAAACAGCTTGATTTGATTTCAAATGCATTACTTTAGAAAACAGCCGCCCTCATTCAAGGACGGCTTAATATTTTTACCAGGTTACTATTTTATCTACAAGTTCCTGTTGTTCGCTGGCAGTACGGCGAAGGTAAATGCGTGTTGTTTCAATGCTCTCATGCCCCATAAGGTCGGCAAGTAGAGCAATATCATTGTACTTTTCAAGGAAGTTCTTTGCGTATCTGTGGCGGAATGAATGAGGATAAACCACCTTTTTATCAAGACCATATTTCTCGGCGTAGTTTTTCAGCTGTTGTGAAATTCCTCTTGTGGTAATTCTTTCGCCATATCTGTTAAGAAACAAATAACCGGAGGAACGATGTTTTTCCTCCAGCCATTCAAGAGTTTCTTTCTTTAATTTTTGGGGTATGTATAATCGGCGAAGCTTTCCACCTTTTGTATATAGGTCAAAATATCCGATTTCAATATGTTCAATCTTTATTTGGATAAGTTCGCTTACTCTTGCTCCCGTAGCTGCTAAATACCAAACTACAAAATACCATTCCATATTACTATCCTTTTTGAGCTGCTTCTTAAGAAAATTGTAATCTGCATTGCTGATAACATTCTCTAAGAAGTTTTTTTGCTGCACCTTTACAGCTTTCAACTGTAATTGCTGTTCTTCTAAATACTCCAAATATTTGTTTATTGCTTGTATACGTAGATTTACTGTTTTAGGTTTAAAAAATTCCATCAAATACCCTTTGTAGGCAAGCAGATTTTCTTTGCTAACAATATCGTAATTCACATTGAAATAATTCACTGTCCATAGATACGATGTTATCGTATTTTCTGATAAATTTTCCTTTCTCAAATATTCTTCAAATGTTATTTTTGTCTCCATAAAAAGACACCTCCGATATAATAATTTTGCGAGAAATTCGCTCTAATATTATATCGAAGATGTTTACACTCCTCTTATTATGAGAAGATTGATGGTGAGGTGTCTTGCATTGATGAAGAAATACCATATGATATTCCAGATACTTGGACATGGATGCGTTTAGAAAATTGCTGTGTTAAAGAAATTCGTCGAGGGAAGTCTCCAAAATATGCAGAAATCAGCAATGTTATTGTATTTGCTCAGAAATGCAACACCAAATACAACGGCATAGATATTAGTTTGGCTCAATATCTTGACGAGACCACAATAAAACGTTATCCGACTGATGAACATATGCAAGATGGAGATATAGTAATTAACTCAACCGGAACAGGTACTCTTGGACGAGTCGGAATTTATAGAAATACCGATAATACTACAGGTCTCTTAATTGTTCCTGATTCCCATGTTACGGTAATTCGTAGCTTTAGTTGCATCAGCTCATATTACCTATATGCTTTCATGAAGGCACATCAAACCGAACTTGAAAAGAAAGGTGAAGGATCAACAAATCAAAAGGAATTAAAGCCACTTACATTAAAAGAAATGCTCATCGCAGTTCCTCCGATATCTGAACAGAAACGCATTAATAAATCTATAAATGTTGCATTTAGCCACCTGGCTATAATCGAAAAGTGCCTCAATTGAGACTCTTCTCAATATGCTCTATTGCTGAAAAAGTTGTTTTGAGCTTGTTGCAAATATTTTCTTGCTCTTTGGTTGGTGGAATAGGTATAACCAAGTTAAGAATATCTTCACGAGATATTCCCGGAATAAGTCCCTTGGCAGCTTGTTTGATTTTCGTCATTGAATATTCAATGCATAATGCCAGAAAATCAACATTAAGGCTATAGATATTGCGAATAGCCATAATTTGACGCGCAATGTGAGCTTCCCCAAAGTTATTATGTGCGATTTCGCCGATAGTTCCTTTGCAAGTCAGAAGTAAGTCTCCCCTCCGAGTAATAACTTGCGGAACGGTAGTCCAACGAACTAAGCTAATATGCCCATTTCTAAAATTGCTTGCACCTGTAATATATGGAATTCCATCATTTTTATCGTTATATTCTGATGGAGACAAATCTCTTCCAGATATGAGTTCCCATGCAGTCTTTAGACGAATAAAAGCCCAACCTTCTGACAATTCAAACGGAATTTCTTCATCAATGCAATTTACTTTATTGCCAATCTTCT
>NZ_JBBMEI010000153.1:0-2511 GCF_040096655.1 Blautia intestinihominis
AGCCATCTTTTCTTGTTCTGGCTCCAAGCACGGAAGCCAGTGCCATCGCAACCGATGGCTTTTCTGCAATCACTAATTTCATTTACTCCTGCTCCTCTTCTTCATCTTCTAGTACCTCATCATTGAAATCTTCATCTTTCAAAACTTCTGTCCCTGCATTTTCCTGTTCTTCCTGCTCATCTGCATCGTCTACCTCCCGTTTTTCTGACTCTGAATCTTCGGATTCATTTTCATCCTCTTCCATCTCATCTTCATCATCATATTCATGTTTCGGTTTGTAGACTTTCAAGTAATAACCACCTGCCGCAGCTCCAACAGCAACCAATCCGATCAGTAGATAAGTCCCTGCCAAACTTTTGTCTTCTGGCATCTGAATTTCATCCTCTACCTTATCTTTCTCATCTGTCTCTGTCGTTTCCGGCTTTTCTTCTTCAGCCTGTTTCTCTGGTTCTGCATAAACAATATCTACTTCCGGAAGTGTCACAGAATCAGAAAGTGTGAAGTTCATCAGGTCTTTCTCACTGACTTCGGTAAGGAAATACACATTATCCTGAGATTTTGAATTGTCGATGATCAGATAAAAAATCTTACCACTCTTAGTTGAAATGGTATAAAACTCTTTTGTGCCTTCCGTAGCTGTTTTGGTAACAGAATCTGCTGTCTCGCCTTCTTTATTAAGCTGTTCCTCAATACCTGTCACTGTCCGATCATCCACAGTTCCTTTTGCATCTGTTGGCTCAGAAGCCTGTGCATCCTGCGGAAGTGGTGAAGTCGTTGTTTTCTCAGTCCCAGTTGCATCTGCACTGGTCGTGGTTGCCATCGCACCATTGCTGTCACCTGAAGTTTTCTGTTTCTCTGCCTGCTTCTTTGCCCATTCATAATAAGGATTCTGCAACACATACTTTTCAGAAGTATTTCCGGCACCATCCGTTACCGTGATTTCAATCTGTTTTGTTGTAAAATCTTTCTGTGTCAGTTGCACTCTCAGCATTCCATCCTTCAGATCTGTATAAGTGGTGCCATTAACTGTCACAGAAGTAATGCCGGAAACGGTATCATTTCCCTGAATCGTCAGTACACCATCTGTCAGAGATGCAGAAAGCGTAGGCTTTTCTGTGTCATAACACTTAATAGAGCGATTCTGCTCATAGACCTTCCCCTCACCATCTGTCACACGCACATAGACCGTCTGATTACCAGTAATGGAAATACTTCCATTCCCTGTCACATCCTGCCAGCTTCCGTCTTTCCCAGCTTTCGCTTCAATTTTTGTGATAGAAAATCCTTCTGGCATATGACTGGCATCCACAGTAATTGCGACTGCCGTTTCCCCCTGTCTCCAGCCATCTGGCTTTTCAATCGTAATTGCGGGTGCTGTATTCTCTGCCGCTAACACACTCTGTGTCTGCAACATAGGCGATGTCAAGCAAAGAATCGTTGTTGCCGCAAGCAATCCTTTTTTCACGCTATTTTTAGATTTCTTCTGTTTCATCTTCTCTAAATTCATCATCAGACCTTGTTTCCTCCTTCTGTATTTCTACCCTGCCGGGCAGTTCATTTTTCATTCTCTTTTTGAAAGCTTCCAGCTCTGGAATGCTCATATCCATTGCACGGATAATTTTTACAATTTCCAGATTTTCCGCTTCTGTTTTTGCTATCTCCGCAGCCTTGAAACGCTTTAAATCTGCTTCATATCTGGCTTTGGATGCTTCCATTTTTTCCTTGGCTTTCTCATAATCTGCCGTTGCTTTTTCAAGACTTTTCATCGCTTCTCCTTTCCGGACGGCTGTTACACCGCCCTTTTCCTTACCATCGTCCGAATCCATAGAAATGACTCTGCCAGTATGGAGAGTTGATGGACGTATACTGCACCGGATGCCCACAATGGATCATCTGACCATTGCCCACATAGATTCCGATATGCGTTACCGGAACTCCTGCATCGTAAGTACCTGTAAAGAAGATCAGATCTCCTGGCTGTGCTTCTGACTGAGATACCGGCGTACAAATGTCATACAATCCCTGTGCCGTTAATCTTCCTGTATTCCTTACACCTGAATGTGTCAGGCAGTAACTTACGAATCCAGAACAGTCAAATCCACTTGGCGAATATCCACCCCACACATACGGTGTCCCAAGATATCTCGCTGCTTCATTTAACAAACGCTGTGCTGCTTCACTGGTATATTCATTGCCGCCAAATCCTGCCCCTTCTCCTGTTTCCAGATAAAAGATCGGGTTTAACCGCTCTCCATTTTTCAGAAGTTCAATGTGAAGATGGCTTCCTGTAGAATTTCCAGTATTTCCTACAAGCCCTATCTCATCACCTTTCGTGACGGATGCTCCTGCAGATACACTCCGGCTGCTTAAATGTGCATACCGCAGTTCATAGCCTTTACTGTCCTTGATCACAACATAATTGCCATAGCTGTCGTTATAAGCAGAAGTTGTAACCGTTCCGGTCAGCCCTGCCATTACTTTTGTCCCTTCCGGTGCTCCGATATCCATACC
>NZ_JBBMEI010000154.1:0-2504 GCF_040096655.1 Blautia intestinihominis
GGATTGGAAAAGTAGTTCCACCCGGTAATGCACTGGTTCATTATCTCGTTGATTTCCCGGATTTCCCATTGCTTCGGCTCATCAAAGGTGTGGTTTAAGGCTTCCTTGTAGAGCTGCTTGGAGCAGACCGTTTCCCCGGTGTACTTATCAAGGTAAGCCTGTATCATCCCGGCTTTGGTGTCCTCCGGCATAAAATCCCGCTGGTGTTCTTTGAGATACCGCTGCATGGCTGGGCTGAATGACAGCTTGAACATGCCGCTTCGGTAAATCTCCATTGCTTCCGCCCACATCTGGCTGATATAGGCTCTGGAAGCGGCTTCGTCCTCCAAAATGTGAACCTCAGCTTGCTCCGGGTACACCATGACCGGGATAAAGCGGCGGTTGCCGGAACGGTCAAGGGGCAGGAAGTCAAGGGCATTGGAAGTGCCGCCAAACACGCACTGACGGGGGCGGTCTGCCGGGTGGGTTTCATAGGGTATCTTGTAAACCTCTTTCTGCCGGCTTAAAAACGACTTGATTTCCTCAATGCTCTTGGCGTTGGCAGTTGCCATCATTTCCGACATTTCGATAATCCAGTGACCTTGCAGCTTGCGGTACACATTTTCATCGTCCAGCTTCCGCAAATCATCGGAGAACCACTCGTCCCGGACTGCCAGCAGACGGAAGAAAGTGGACTTGCCAGCCCCCTGACCGCCTACCAGACAGAGCATGATTTCAAACTTGCACCCCGGCTGAAAGGCTCGTGAGATTGCACCCAGCAGGAACAGCTTCAACGCTTCATAGGTGTAATCGTCTGCGTCAGCCCCCAGAAAGTGCCGCAGACAGAAACGGATTCGTTCTGTCCCGTCCCACACAAGGGCACTTAGGTAGTCCCGGATGGGATGGTACTTGTTTTCATTCGCCACAATCCCGATGGCATTATCAATCTTTTTCTCATTGGTAAGCCCATAGGTTTCTTCCAGATAGAGAAGCAGATACTTCATATCCGTATCGTTCAGGGCTGTGCTTTCTCTGTGGAAGCCGATGGGCTTTATGATGTCCTTGCGGTCGGTCAGGATGTTGTATGCGATAGCCCCGGAAAGCAGCGGGTCACGCTGGAATACGGTCAGGCAGTTCCGTATGCTCTGACGGACACCGCCTTTCTCGGTAGTTCCCAGCCCCGCCTTGATTTCCTCAATGCTCTGGGGCGGCTGCATGGCGTTCATGGTGTTTTTTAGTTCTTGCTGCGTTTGCGGCGGCAAGCTCTGCCATTCGCTTTTCAAGCTGTATCACATCCTTTCCGTAGTCCGTAATCAAAGCTGCTTTTTCCTCTGTCTCCCCAAAGAGCAGCACATCCAGCAGATATTCCACTTGGTCTTGCTTCTGTAAGGCTTCCACAAACCGTGGATGAAAGGCTTCCTCCGGGGAGTGCGGGGCATAATCCTTTCTCCATGCCCGAAGCAAGTGAAGATAATCGGCAAGAATACGGAAGCAGCGGTTTTTTGCTTCCTGAAACTGTTCCTCCGGGGATTTCTGCCGGGGCTTGGGCTTTTTTACCTTCCCCGGCGGTTTCCAGTCCTCATAGGAAAGCCCGAAGTCCTGTGCCAGCTGTACGGCGGCTTCTTTCTTTCCCAGCCCATACAGGGCGGCGGCAAAATCAATCACATCCCCATCCGCACCGCAGCCGAAGCAGTGGTAACGCCGATCCAGCTTCATGCTTGGGGTTTTATCGTGATGGAACGGGCAACAAGCCATCCCGTTCCGGCCTACACGGATTCCATAATGCTCCGCAGCCTGTCTTGTTGTGACGGACTGCTTCACAGCTTCAAATACATTCAAATCTATCCCTCCTTGAAAAAAAGAAAAGCACCTGACATTCTCTGATTGAAAATGGCAAGTGCCTGTTAAAGTTCCATATCCTGTTGTTTGTGTTTTGTCTGCTCCGGGGCAGTTCTTTGTGCTTTTTTCTCGTCTGTCTTATCCTGCAAGACTTCCTTGATGGGCTGCTTCTTGGGCGGCTCTTTGCTTTCCTCTGTGCCGGGTGTGGCTTTCCGTACCCAGTAGCGGATGTCCCGCAGCTTCTTCAAATCCTCCTGTACCTCGGTCAGCGGTGTTTTCAGAGCTGCAATTTCTTCCAGAAGCGTTTCCTGCTCCTCTTGCAGCTCCTTTTGGGTGCTGTCCTTATCGTCCGGGTGCTTGGCAAGGTAGGCGGCGGCTTTCTCATACCGGGCAACCTCCGGGTGTTCCTGTTTGAATTTCTCCTTTGTTTTTTTGAAAAATATCTTCTGGTATTTCTCATAGACAGGCTTACATTCCTGGCAGTCTGTCCGGCTGGCAAGAATCCCGTCAATCACTTTGCTGCGGGTTTCCTTTGGCTTCATCTGATTGCGGTAATCGGCGGCTGATTTCCCGGAAGATTCCAGAAATACTTCTAAGTCCTCCACAGTAGAAAGCCCCTTTTGCCGGAGATAGGACAGGGCTTCGCTGACTGCCTTTAAGTCCTGTGAAGTCCCCCGGTTCTGTCC
>NZ_JBBMEI010000155.1:0-2322 GCF_040096655.1 Blautia intestinihominis
GTTCTTTGCTTCCTCAAATGTGACTTTGACCTTGTTATCATCCTTGATTTCCAGTCCTGTGTAGTCTGATTTCACATCAAATACACTGCCTGTTTCGATTTCATAATCTTTGGCAGTCACCACCTCATCTTCATCCAGAAGGTCTTTCACTTCCTCATAAAGTGGAGGTTTTTCCTCTGGCTGGATCTCCGCTGCATATGCTGTCATCGGAGATAACACTGTACTAAGCATTGTCATGCCTGCCAGCAAGCCAGATACTACTTTTCTAAAATTACCTTTTTTCTTCATGCTAAGGTCCTCTCTTTCATAATATTTGTATTAAAACAGACAGTCCTTAGACTGCCTGCAATACACTACTTATCGTTGTGGAAAAATCAGATTGAACTGTACATTTCCCTCACCGGGATCGACCATCTCCACAGTTGCTTCATACTGTCTCCCTGTTTTTCTTGATACCAGATCCTTATAATGGATTTTTCCTTTAGACAGGAACTTCTTTGCTGTCTCCTTATCCATCTTTTTCCCTTGTCTTGCAAGAAATTTATCATTCTTCCATAAGGTAAAAGCACAGTTCCGGTCAGAACAGTAAAAGTTCACTTTTCCTTCCCGGACATCAGCTCCACAGCGGGGACATTTGCCAATGACTTCTCCTTTTGCCTTTCCCTGAAACTGATTTTTCTTCTCTTCTGAAATCCCCTGATATCTGGCAACCAGTTCCTGCATCAGCTCTGTAATCCCATTTAGGAATTCATCTGCTGTCTCTGTATTCTGGGCAATGTGATTCAATGCCATTTCCCACTCTGCGGTCATCTTCGGAGATTTAATCTCATCCGGTAGAACCGTAATCAGCACATTTCCATCATCTGTCGGCACCAGATTTTTCTTTTCCCTTTTCACAAAACCAGACTGAATCAGTTTTTCAATGATTGCTGCCCTTGTTGCAGGAGTACCAAGTCCTTTCTTCTCTGTATCTTCGGTCAGCTCTTCATTCCCTGCACGTTCCATCGCAGAAAGCAGGGTATCTTCTGTGTACTGTTTCGGTGGCTGTGTAAAATGCTCCGATACAAAAGAATCACAGGGACCATAATGCTTGCCTGCCCAGATATCCAACTCCGGCTCTTCTTTTTCTGCAATGATTCCAAAGAACTGTTTCAGTTTTTTCTCAATTGTCTTGAACCCTTCCTGTTTTGTTTTCTTTGCATTGAGATAAAACGTATGATAATTGCAGGTAATCTGACATTTATGACTCTCATAAATATAAGGCTCTGCAGTTGCTGTCAGAACCCTGGCACTGATCAAATACAAAATCTTGCGGCTTCGTTCTTTCAGTTCACCAATATCCGCTTTGGCTACTTCCATGGTTGGGATAATCGCATGGTGATCGGATACTTTCTTTGAATTTAATACCTTACTCACGTCCGGTTGATATTCCAGACCTTCAGCATAAGGCATTTTCCCAAATAACATCTGAATCAGAGTTTCTGTGCTTTCTCCCATCTCATCTGTCAGATACTGGCTGTCTGTTCTCGGATAAGTGACAAGCTTCTGCTCATACATCTCCTGCACAGCATCCAATGTCTGCTGTGCGGTATAGCCAAACATTCTGTTAGCTTCCCTCTGCAGGGTGGTCAGATCATAGAGTTTTGGAGGGCGGACCGTTTTCTCTTTCACATCATCCTTCTCCACTTCGCACATACGCTCCTGACACTCTGCAGCCACTTTATCTGCATCTTCTTTTTTCTGAAAATGCTCTGTGACCGCATCCATATCGTCAAACTTGATATGAGCCATATAATATTTTTCTTTGGTAAATTCCTTGATCTTCTGATTTCGATCCACAATCATGGCAAGTGTTGGTGTCTGTACTCTTCCAACTTTCAGATTCTGGTTATACAGAACGGAAAAAAGACGGCTCGCATTGATTCCCACCAGCCAGTCTGCCTTTGCCCTGCAAAGTGCTGACTGATAGAGACTGTCATAACACGAACCGTCTTTTAATGACGAAAATCCATCTTTAATTGCCTGTTCTTCCATGGAAGAGATCCAGAGTCGCTTCATCGGCTTTTTACATCCTGCCTGCTCATACACCAGACGGAAGATCAGCTCACCTTCACGTCCTGCATCAGTTGCACAGATCACTTCATCTACTTTGGAATCTCTCATCAGTTTCTTTAAGATTCCGAACTGCTTCTTTGTGCCCTCCAAAATCTTGTGTTTCCAACATTCCGGCACAATCGGCAGATCCTCATATCTCCATTTTTTATATTTTTCATCGTATTCCGATGCATCGCATAATCCCACCAGATGTCCTACGCACCAGGA
>NZ_JBBMEI010000156.1:0-2301 GCF_040096655.1 Blautia intestinihominis
CGTCGTGATGAGGAGAACAGCCGTGCCAAAGAGAGGATCTTTTCTTTCCGTAATGAAAACCACGCCTGGGATCCGAAGAACCAGAGACCGGAGATGTGGAAACTTTACAATACAGAGATCAACAAAGGCGAGAGCATCCGTGTTTTCCCAATCTCCAACTGGACAGAGAAAGATATCTGGCAGTACATAAAAAGAGAAAATATTCCGATCGTACCTCTTTACTTTGCAAAAGAGCGTCCGGTAGTATATCGTGACGGAAATATCATCATGGTAGATGATGACCGTATGCGTCTGAAACCTGGCGAGAAACCGGAAATGAAAAAAGTTCGTTTCCGTACCCTGGGATGTTATCCTCTGACCGGTGGTATTCTTTCTGATGCAGATACACTCGATGCGATCATCGATGAGACATTAAGTTCTGTAGAATCTGAAAGAACCAGCCGAATCATTGATTCTGACGGTGGTGCAGCCAGCATGGAAAAGAGAAAGAGAGAGGGGTACTTCTAGATGAGCGGTTTACTGAAATTTATTACCTGCGGAAGTGTGGACGATGGAAAATCCACACTGATCGGACATATACTTTACGATTCCAAACTGCTTTATGCAGACCAGGAAAAAGCCCTGATCCTCGACAGTAAGGTAGGATCCAGAGGCGGCGCGATCGACTATTCACTTCTTCTGGATGGTCTGATGGCAGAGAGAGAACAGGGTATCACCATTGATGTTGCTTATCGTTATTTTACAACAGACAAGAGAAGCTTCATCGTTGCGGATACACCGGGACATGAAGAATATACAAGAAACATGGCAGTTGGTGCTTCTTTTGCACAGCTTGCGATCATCCTTGTCGATGCAAAACAGGGTGTTCTGGTACAGACAAGACGCCACAGCCGCATCTGCGCCCTGATGGGAATCCATCATTTTGTATTTGCAGTCAACAAGATGGACCTTGTAGGTTACAGCGAAGAAAGATTCAATGAGATCGTAAAAGATATCAACGAACTTTCTGAAAGCCTCGGACTTCAGGATGTTGTGATCGTTCCTGTCAGCGCGACAGAAGGAGATAACGTCACAGTCAAATCCGAGAACATGCCATGGTACACAGGCAAAACACTTCTGGATCATCTGGAAACCGTCGATGTGACAGAGACAGAGAGCGAAGCAGGATTCTATATGCCGGTACAGAGAGTCTGCCGCCCGAACCATGAATTCCGTGGCTTCCAGGGACAGATCGAAAGCGGTAAGATCAAAGTCGGACAGACCATTACCACACTTCCAAGCAACGAGACTGCAACTGTCAAATCCCTTCTGAACGGAAGCACTTCCGTAGAAGAAGCCGTGACAGGACAGGCAGTGACCATCCAGCTTGACAAAGAAGTGGATGTCAGCCGAGGCTGCGTCCTCACCGACCAGGCACAGCTTTCCGTAGCAAAGAGCTTTACCGCAACTCTGCTCTGGATGGATGACAGCAGACTGACTCTTGGAAAAGAATATCTGGTAAAACTGGGAACCAAGAGAATTCCGGGATTTATCCGCAGCATCAAATACAAGATCGATGTCAACACCGGAGAACATATCGCAGCAGATTATATCGAAAAAAATGAGATCGCACTGTGCGAGATCGAACTGGCCGAAAAGATCGTACTTGATGAGTTTAAGAAACACAAAACTCTTGGAGAGATGATTCTGATCGACCGTGTAAGCCATATGACTTCTGCATGTGGTGTACTTGAAACCGTAGAAAATGACGGAGAGAAACCGTACTTCCAGAAAGATGACATCAAAGTCGGCGGTTATGTATTCGAAGAATTCTACTTCAATCTGGAAAATGCAATGATGTCCAAAGCCGGATCCGACAAGAAGACCTATCATGTCGGTGATGAAGTACCGGTTGCCGGAGACAGCTTCAAATATCCGGAATACTTTGATATCCTTTCCGTTGAGGACGGGGCAGCAGTCCTGATCCGTGACGGCAAAGTAGAAGACATCCAGAAGATCGAAGACTACCGCTACATGGGACTCCCGGTTGTCGATGAAAGAGGAATGGCTTTGCTTGTGAAAAACAAAGAGGATCTTGAGAGATTCCTTGAAGAAGCAAAGAATGTGACCTCAGAAAACCGTTCGGAAGTACATAACAAGTGGTTCCGGTTTGAGACTTATCGGAAGGTTGTTTGTACGGATAATTTTTGGGTGATCTAAGGGTACTTCCTTAGGGACCTTCGAGTTTTGAAAAAACCATGCGAGGGGAGGGCACTCGAAGTTGCGAAGGCCGTTCTCCCCTCGCACTCCCCACCTGGCCAC
>NZ_JBBMEI010000157.1:0-2226 GCF_040096655.1 Blautia intestinihominis
GATTTCATAATCTTTGGCAGTCACCACCTCATCTTCATCCAGAAGGTCTTTCACTTCCTCATAAAGTGGAGGTTTTTTCTCTGGCTGAATCTCCGCTGCATATGCAGTCATCGGAGATAACACTGTACTAAGCATTGTCATGCCTGCCAGCAATCCAGATACTACTTTCCTAAAATTACCTTTTTTCTTCATGCTAAGGTCCTCTCTTTCATAATATTTGTATGAAAACAGACAGTCCTTAGACTGCCTGCAATACACTACTTATCGTTGTGGGAAAATCAGATTGAACTGCACATTCCCCTCGCCGGGATCAACCATTTCCACAGTTGCTTCATACTGTCGCCCTGTTTTTTTGGATACCAGATCCTTATAATGGATTTTTCCTTTAGCCAGGAACTTCTTTGCTGCCGCCTTATCCATCTTTTTCCCCTGGCTTGCAAGGAATTTATCATTCTTCCACAAGGTAAAAGCACAGTTCCGGTCAGAACAGTAAAAGTTTACTTTTCCTTCCCTGACATCTGCTCCACAGCGGGGACATTTGCCAATGACTTCTCCTTTTGCTTTTCCCTGAAACTGCCCTTTCTTTTCTTCTGAAATACCCTGATATCTGGCAACCAGTTCCTGCATCAGCTCTGTAATCCCATTTAGAAATTCATCTGCGGTCTCTGTATTCTGGGCAATGTGATTCAATGCCATTTCCCACTCTGCTGTCATCTTCGGAGATTTAATCTCATCCGGCAGAACCGTAATCAGTACATTGCCATCATCTGTCGGTACCAAATTTTTCTTTTCCCTTTTCACAAAACCAGACTGAATCAGTTTTTCAATGATTGCTGCCCTTGTTGCCGGTGTGCCAAGTCCTTTCTTTTCTGTATCTCCGGTCAGTTCTTCATTCCCTGCACGTTCCATTGCAGAAAGCAGGGTATCTTCTGTGTATTGTTTCGGTGGCTGTGTAAAATGCTCCGATACAAAAGAATCACAAGGACCGTAATGCTTGCCTGCCCAGATATCCAGCTCCGGCTCTTCTTTCTCAATCTTTACGCCAAAGAACTGTTTCCATTTATTTTCGATCGCCTTGAATCCTTCCTGCTTTGTTTTCTTTGCCGTGAGATAAAACGTATGATAATTACAGGTAATCTGACATTTATGGCTCTCATAAATATAAGGATCTGCGGTTGCCGTCAGTACCCTGGCACTGATCAGATACAAAATCTTACGGTTTCGTTCTTTCAGTTCACCAATATCTGCTTTGGCTACTTCCATAGTCGGGATAATCGCATGGTGATCAGATACTTTCTTTGAATTTAATACCTTACTCACGTCTGGCTGATATTCCAGACCTTCAACATAAGGCATTTTCCCAAGTAACATCTGAATCAGAGTTTCTGTGCTTTCTTCCATCTCATCTGTCAGATACTGGCTGTCTGTTCTCGGATAAGTGACAAGCTTCTGCTCATACATCTCCTGCACGGCATCCAATGTCTGCTGTGCGGTATAGCCAAACATTCTGTTTGCTTCCCTCTGAAGAGTGGTCAGATCATAGAGTTTTGGAGGGCGTACCGTCTTCTCTTTCACATCATCCTTTTCCACTTCGCACATCCGCTCCAGGCAGTCCGCAGCCACTTTATCTGCATCCTCTTTTTTCTGAAAATGCTCTGTAACCGCATCCATATCATCAAACTTGATATGAGCCATATAATATTTTTCTTTGGTAAATTCCTTGATCTTCTGATTTCGATCCACGATCATGGCAAGTGTTGGTGTCTGCACTCTTCCGACTTTCAGATTCTGGTTATACAGAACGGAAAAAAGACGGCTCGCATTGATTCCCACCAGCCAGTCTGCCTTTGCCCTGCAAAGTGCTGACTGATAGAGACTGTCATAACACGAACCGTCTTTTAATGACGCAAATCCATCTTTAATTGCCTGTTCTTCCATGGAAGAAATCCAGAGCCGCTTCATCGGCTTTTTGCATCCTGCCTGCTCATACACCAAACGAAAGATTAACTCACCTTCACGTCCTGCATCAGTTGCACAGATTACTTCATTCACTTCGGAATCTCTCATCAGTTTCTTTAAGATTCCAAACTGCTTCTTTGTACCCTCCAAAATCTTGTGTTTCCAACATTCCGGCACAATCGGCAGATCTTCATATCTCCATTTTTTATATTTTTCATCGTATTCCGATGCATCGCATAATCCCACCAGATGTCCTACGCACCAGGA
>NZ_JBBMEI010000158.1:0-2207 GCF_040096655.1 Blautia intestinihominis
TAAGAGAACAATGTTGCCAGCTGTGGAATCAGGGTAGTTCCCAGCAGCATGATTCCGGCACCAGCCATCAGCTGTTTGATGCCCTGGCTCTTAGCGCCGGGATTGTCATTTCCATATCCTTCCAGAAGGTTCACGACACCCCACACACCAAGACCTGCGCCGATAGCGACTACAAGAGTTTTTAAAGTTGTAATTGCGCTGCTAAAAAATGCCATATATTCATAAACCAAAACTGACTTCTTTCAGGTGTTTACGGGAATGAAAAAACACCGACTAAAAAGCCGGCGCACCTAATGTCAGTTATTCCTTTCCTCATTATTTTTCGTTCATTCCCAAGGTTACTCCGACAGTTCTACATGAATCACTTCCACCTCTTCTTCGGGTTTCGGTGTGTACTGTGGATTTAACTCTTTCTCTACTTTGTACCGGTTCTTCTCGTTTTCATCTGCAAGAAGCCGATAGTTTTTGTGTTTCGTGATATCATATTTATCCGAGAAAAATGGTCTGGCACCACGGATCTGCAGGATACATTTTCCTCCATCCATGACTGCAATCTCATCTTCCGTCATCAGCTGTTTGCCTGTTTTCTGGTAGTTCAATCCAAAGGACTTCTGATTACTCCTCGTCTCCGAAGTGTTATACAGGTCAATGGTTTCCTTCCCCAGAAGCTCACTCATTTCCTTTAAGGTGGTTTTCTCTTTGCCACCAAGAAAAAGTGTAGTATCACAGTTGCCCAGAATGGTATCTGCACTATCCTTATACATTGCCTTTAGCTGACTCTGGGACTGCAAAATAATAGAAGCAGAGATTTCCCTGCTTCGGATAGTTGCGATCAGCTTGTCAAACTGAGGAATCTGCCCGATGTTGGCAAACTCATCAGCGATGACACGCACATGCACCGGCAGTCTTCCACCATATACATCATCTGCCTTATCACAAAGCAGATTGAAAAGCTGTGACTGTAACATGGCAATCACAAAGTTGAATGTGGTATCCGTATCGGACATGATCAGAAACAAGGCTGTTTTCCTGTCACCGATCTTATCCAGTTCCATTTCATCGTAAGACATGATCTCACGAAGTTCTGCGATATCAAATGGGGCAAGTCTGGCTCCACAGGATATCAAAATACTTTTCGCTGTCTTTCCAGCCGCCATTTTATATTTTTTATACTGTCTGACCGCAAAGTGCTGCGGATCTCTTTCTTCCAGTTCCTGGAACATCATATCCACAGGATTCTGGTAAGTTTCATCCTCTTCACGGGTTTCGCTTTCATTCAAAAGATCCAGAAGGGTATTCAGGTTCTTTTCCTCTTCATCCCCTTCATACCAGATAAAAGCAATCAGTGCTGTGTACAGCAATTTCTCTGCTTTCACCCAGAAATCTTCGGAAGCTTTTTCCCCTTCGCCTTTGGTATTCACAATGATTGTTGTCACCAGCTTCAGGATATCTTTTTCAGACCGTATATAAGCAAATGGATTGTAATGAAGGGACTTGGAAAAATTGATGGTATTCAGAACCTTAATCACATATGGCTCATGTACCACTTTTCCAGATTTATCTTTCATGATATTTCCATTCTTATCTTTCTTAGGTGGTCCCTTTGCTAACATCTTCCCGCACTCTTCAATCAAAGTGCCTTTCGGATCTGTAATGACCATGGAACAGTTCATTTGCATGACCGATGGTTTTACAAAAAAACGTGTCTTACCGGAACCACTGCCGCCGATGACCACTATATTTTTATTTCTTGCATACTTTGGCTGTTTAGGTCTACTTTCCATAGTCAATGCTTCTGTTGCTGTCAATGGAATGTTCATCCATGGATCTTCTGACATATAAGGCTTGATATCCTCTGCATTTCCCCATCTGGCTGAACCATACTCGATTCCTTTCCGGAGTTTCTTTGCATCTGCCTGTTTCTGCCAGACCAACACTTTCAGAACGACTGCAACAACAATACCTGCTAGCAGATCTTTCCAGTTATTGCTTAACACAAAACCAGCAAAAATCCGGTCTGCGTGTTCCATTGCATATAATAGTTTGTTCCCCATATCTTCTCCCGGACTGTTCCGGTAAAGAAAAAACGCCCGGTCTGCATAGAAAGCAGCCAGAGCATAAGGAATATTTGTAAGAACCAGTTTCTTTTTATCCAGGGCGGACAGCCTGACCCTGATCTTATTCTTCCATTTTTGCATCAGATTTTT
>NZ_JBBMEI010000159.1:0-2190 GCF_040096655.1 Blautia intestinihominis
CACGTATAAATGTCCAGTATTCATAAAACGACTCCGGAATCTTTTTTCCACGAACAACCTCTAATGTATCTGTATTGATATAATATCCAATCATTCTTCCATGAATCAGATAAACAATACTGGCATCTTCTTCACCTTCATCATCCCACACAGATACCGGAGTCACACTCAGGAGCTGAACTCGTTTCTGTATTGGCTTTTCATGTTTAACCTTCATCCATTCAAGTTTTGTAGTCCAACTTTGGGCAAGACTTTTACTCAGATAGTTTTCTGCATAAGATGGATCCAGGAGCCTCCAGCATTCCTGAATAACAAAATATGCATTCTCCACATATTTTTGCATTTCTTTTGCATTCCAGTCTTCGCCCGGCTTTTCAAATTTCTTCATTTTTTGAAGACTTTTGTATTTTGCCTTTTGAATATAGCAATGAAATGCAATCGTTCCAGCCCCGGCAAAACATGCCATTGCCATCCAGCCAACTATCGTTTGCGACCATCCACCCGGACTCTCGTCATCCGTATAGTTTGATTCATTATTATAATGATATGTTCCACCGGAACTTCCCCCTGAACTTCCTCCTGAAGATCCGCCGCCGGCCCTCGCATAACATGTAATTGAAAAGCACAGACAGCAGATACATGCGAGCAGTATACAACAGATTCGTCTATGTCTCGTCATCTTTTTATTCGCTCTTATTTTTCTTTCGTTTACGGGAGATCAGACCAAGAAGGTTCTCATCTTTGGTATCGGAAAGATCATCATCGGTTACGGTTGGCTTGGATACTACGTACGCTCCTCTGGCGGCCGGCGGATCATTCTCCTGCTCAGTCATCTCTTCTGTCGACTCGTCCAACGGAACCTCTTCTTCTCTCACCTGCACAACATCGAGGGATTCTTCCATCCCGGAAACTTCCCTGTCATAAGCATTGCTGTCGAAAGGTTCTTTATCAGAAGTTTCTTCCTCACTGTCAGATAAATCGTCTGCTGGCTCTGCCTTCCTGCGTGAGCTCCACGGTGCGTATTCCGGTACGACCGGTTCTTCTGGCTGTGCAGAACTTTCTGCATCATCAGATATGATCTCGCTGTCTGCATCGACTGCTTCTGCTTCCTGTTTGAGTTCTTTCAGACCGCGACGGAGGAGGATCAGGTAGATGAGGTCTACCACTCCGTTACAGAGGAAGATCCATCCTGCAAAGATTACCGTGTATTTTACCATTGTGAACGGATTGAGTACAAGGGAAACACCGAGCCCGATGAAGATCAGGCTTCCGATCAGAAGGATCTTCCAGAATCCGCTTCCGTTTTTCTTAAGTTTCAGGCTTCCTTTGAGGCTCCAGATGCTGTCTACCAGGATAAAGGTTCCAAGCAGGATCGGCAGAAGCTTGACTACGATCTGAGGATTCATGAAGAGAAAAATTCCGATAACCATCAGAACACCGCCGGAAAAAAGATCCAGAATCGTGGAATTCAGTTTCTCCAGAATATAGATCAGGATATGATAAAATCCTACAAGAATCAGCAGAATTCCAAATATAAATTTACAGATTACATTGATCGTGTTCACAGGCATAAACGCCAGGCACGCTCCCAGGGCGATATATATGATCGAGGTTACAATCTGCCCTTTCAAAAAGTTGTTGATTTTTTCCCACATGAGACTTTCCATGCTCCTTTCATCCCGATAATAAAATTTCTACAGACAGTATACCGTTTTTTGAATGGCTCGTCTATAGACATCTCCGGATGAATGTCCATTTTGTAACAACGAGCTTGCAGCGGACAGTCAGACAAAAACAGACCGGAGTCTGTGGAAGGCTCCGGTCTGAATGCTGCATATATTATTTTACGGTTACTTTGATCACATAGGATTTCTTTCCTGATCTTACTGTGATCTTTGCGGTTCCTTTCTTTTTGGCTGTGATAATGCCAGTGGAAGAAACTGCTGCAATGTTTTTATTTGATGTTGCATAGGTTACTTTGTCTGTGGAGGTCAGTGGACTGATCACTGGTTTCAGTGTTGTCTTCTGACCTTTTTTGAGAGTCATGGATGATTTCAGACCGCTGATCTTTGTAGTGGTGACTTTGCCAGACTGAACTTTGACATTCAGGGTTGCTCTCTTTCCACTCTTTAAGGTTACGATGATCTTCGCACTTCCATTACGGTTCTGCGCCCTGATCAGACCGTTTCT
>NZ_JBBMEI010000160.1:0-2131 GCF_040096655.1 Blautia intestinihominis
ATTTTTGCCTGCTGCTCCAACTCGACTTTCTTCTTCACCTCATCCAGCTCCTGATTCTTCCTGAGTGTTCCTGCAAACAGATTCTCCTCAGAAGGTGTCAGTGCCGGGGACGGATTTTTTTCTGATAAAATCCCCTCCGTTTTTGCCGGGTGCATCGTCGAATAAGCTGCCGGATTTTCTCGCACCGGCTGCGGTCTGGATATCGGTGTACCGTAGATCTGCTCCCGGCGTTTCTGCTCGAACGGCTCCGGTACCGCAGAAGACTTGACCACATTTTCTTTCCTGGAAGTTTCTTCCGGACCAAGTGTGACCTTCGGTATCATCTCGCGTCTGGTCAGGGCATTTCGCACCGTATCATAGATCGCATCGTAAACTTCCTGTTCCCTCGCAAAACGTACTTCCCTCTTGGCTGGATGGACATTGACATCCAGATCATTCCCCTCCATCTCCATACGCAGAGAAACGAACGGGAATTTATGCTGCATCAGAAAGCCTTTGTACGCGTTCTCAATGGCTTTGGTGATGATATTGTTCTTGACATAACGACCATTGATGTAATAATTCTCAAAAGAACGGTTTCCCCTCGCGATCTCCGGTTTTCCGACAAAGCCGGAGATCTTCATGAACGAATTCTCCTGCTCGACTTCGAGAAGCGCTTTGGCGATATCCCTGCCATACACACTGTAGATCACATCTTTGACACTGTAGTTGCCGGAAGTATGCAGCTTGACCTGTTTATTCTGGATGTATTTAAAAGAGATCTCCGGATGAGAAAGTGCAAGCTGTTCCATCAGGGTATGGATATAATTCGCCTCTGTTGTATCTGATTTCAGGAATTTACTGCGGGCAGGGGTATTATAAAACAGATTCCGTACAAGAAATGTCGTACCCTCCGGTGCACCAAGTTCTTCCAGCGAATGCTCCACGCCGCCTTCGATCACATAACGGTTTCCACTGATGGCAGACGGAGTCTTGGTGATCAGTTCCACCTGTGAAACTGCCGCGATACTGGAAAGAGCCTCTCCTCGGAAACCAAGGGAAGCAATGTGCTCCAGATCCTCAACTTTCTCGATCTTGCTGGTCGCATGACGGAGAAAAGCCAGCGGGATCTGGTCTTCTTCCATACCAGATCCGTTGTCGGTGATGCGGATCAGCTTTTTGCCGCCGTCAGTGATCTCTACTGTAACGGCTGTCGCACCGGCATCAATTGCATTTTCTACCAGCTCCTTCACCACAGAGGACGGGCGTTCCACCACCTCACCTGCTGCGATCTTGTCGATTGTATTCTGATCTAAGACTGCAATTTTTCTCAAAGTTACCTCCCCATTCCGGATAAACAAAGATCCTTTTTACCAGCGATTTTTGATCTTGTTCTGTAAATTATATAAAATATTCATAGCTTCCATCGGTGTCAGATTCGTCATGTCCAGGTTTTTGATCTCCTCTACGATATCATTATCCTGCACGGTATCAAAAAGTGACATCTGTGCCATATCTACCTGGTCATAGACGATCTTCTGTTTTTTCTTCGGTGCGGTCAGGTCCTTGACTGCTGCCGTGATATCCGCATCGCTGAGTTCCTCGACGAGTTCTTTTGCACGGTTGATGACAGAATCCGGCACACCGGCAAGCTTCGCTACCTGGATACCATAGCTCTTATCAGCGCCGCCCTTGACGATCTTACGCAGGAATACGATGTCGTCACCTTTTTCCTTGACAGCGATACAATAGTTATTAACGCCCGGAATCTTGCCTTCCAGTTCGGTCAGTTCATGATAATGCGTTGCAAAAAGTGTCTTGGCTCCGCAGAGTTTGGTGTTGCTGATATGCTCGATCACTGCCCAAGCGATCGCCAGTCCGTCAAAGGTACTGGTTCCACGTCCGATCTCATCCAGGATCAGAAGGCTTCTGGATGTCGCGTTTCGGAGAATATTGGCAACTTCTGTCATTTCTACCATGAAAGTACTCTGTCCACTTGCGAGATCATCAGACGCGCCGACTCTCGTAAAGATACGATCCACGATTCCGATGTTTGCCTTCTCTGCCGGAACAAAGCTTCCGATCTGTGCCATAAGAACGATGAGGGCCGTCTGACGATCTCGCAAGTGGACAGAGTACTTTCATGGTAGAA
>NZ_JBBMEI010000161.1:0-2119 GCF_040096655.1 Blautia intestinihominis
TTCCTCATGTCCCGGTTCTTCAGATTCCATGTTGTTGATCCGCTCCTGCAGATTAGCTTCCAGCTGTGTATAATACAATTCCGCTTCCCGGATTGCCTGATCCGATGACAGATAACTGGTCCCTGTGTAAGTGATTACATTTTGTAAAAACACTGCAGAACATGACGTGACATTCGTTATGATCAGAAACATCAATCCGATCAGAACTGCTACACTGATATACACCTTCCGATTTTCTTTAAAGAAGTTGGTGACCTTACCGCCAATCTTCTTAATATAATCAATCGTACCTTTTGTAGCTGTTCCTACTGTCTGTTCACTTCGCTTCGCTTTGGCATAATCCCATTTGATCTGTTGCTTCTGAATCTGTTTTTTCAGCTTCTTCTGCTCCTGATGGGATGCAGCCTGTGCCTGTTTCTCTTCCTGTCTTTCAAGTCTGCTTCTTTTTCTGGATGCCCACTGTTTCCTGCGTCTGGCACTTCTCTGTTCCAGCCGGTAAACACCTTCGCCGCTTTCTTCTAACTTATGGGCACCTTCTACCGCCGCATTATCGTCTTCATTTTTGCTGATCTCACGGTGCAATGCTACGGAAGTTGCACTTCCTGCTTTCTTGACAACAGAAGTTTTTTCTGTTTTCACAGATTCCCCTTCACCAAACTTCAAACGGGATTTTTTCTTTCCAGGAGTTTCTCCTTCATTTGCCTGATAGACCTGTGCTTTCTTGGAATGCTGCTTTGCTTCCTTTTTCTTTCTTGCTTCTTCATAAGAAAACTTTTTGGCTTTTTCTTTCTGTTTCTGATGGCGGAAATTGACTCCATCCGTATCCATCTGGTTCAATTTCTCCATATCTTTGTCATTTTTCACAGAAGCACCAGTTTCCTCATAAGCAAACTTCAAACGTTGTTTTTGTTTTGGCTTTTTGCTGCCACCTGTCTGATTTCTCCGGCTGTCTCCTCTGTTTTCTGATAGATCAGCACGTTTTTCTTTCAGTCTCCCTGACTGTCCGGCTTCGGATTCTTCTGCAAGTCTGGATTCTTTTCCGACTTCAGCACGGATTCTTTTTCTATTTTGCTGTTTACTACTCTGTCCAAAATCCTCACTTTGCTTCTCTGTCCGTATCAGTTCCGGTGCATCTCTGGATTTTTGCACAGAGGGTCGAATATTTTTCCCACTCCGTTCAGACTGGCGGGGAGACTTATCCACAAGGTTTTCTTCTTTTTCCCCCTGTTTTCTTCCCATCTGCACATCACCGACACGGTTACTGACACGAACAGAAGATTTATCTGTCAGGTTTTCTTCCACCAGACCATCCTTGGTCATCTTCTGGACTTTCTTGTCCCTGACTTTCATTCTCTGTTCTGCCACTGATTACTCCTCCTTCTTCGGATACCCTTTCCCTGCCTGTAATAAACAGAGAAAAGCGATGCCAAAAACAGCACCGCCACTAAAAGTTAATACATATGAAATTGCTCGTAACATTGTTTTCTCCTTTGTTTTAACCTGCTTCAGAAGTCTCCTCCAAGCGGGTTGTCATGATTTTATAGAGGGAATTCTTCGGGAATCTGTCTACAAATGGGATAATGACATTTCCATAAAACAGAAGTCCTTCACCCTCATTACTGTTGGTTACATAGGACAGCTGGGTTGGTGAGATATTCAGCTGTTTTGCCAGAATCTGCCTGTCTCCGGAAGCCTGGTTCAGCATATAAATAAAATCTGAATTTTCAAATATATTCTCGATTTCCCTGGAAGACAGCAAATCCTTAATATTCTGAGTGATGCCAGTTGGAATACCACCCCATTTACGGAATCGCTTCCAGATCTCCACACTATAAGCTGCAGTCTGTTCCTCTTTTAAGAGAAGATGGAACTCATCCACATAGTATCTGGTGGACTTATGGGCAGAACGGTTCATCGTTACCCTGTTCCAGACCTGATCCTGGATTACAAGCATCCCGATCTTTTTCAACTGCTTACCAAGCTCCTTGATATCAAAACAGACAATGCGGTTATTGATATCCACGTTTGTCTGATGATTAAATACATTCAGAGAACCTGTAACATAGATTTCCAACGAAGTGGCCAGTCGCTGTGCTTCCGGCTCTTCCTGTTTTCTCAG
>NZ_JBBMEI010000162.1:0-2109 GCF_040096655.1 Blautia intestinihominis
CTCGGAATAGTTCAGGTTCAGATCCATTGGATTGATATACTGGTCAGATACTGGCGAAACCCGAACTACCTGCCCATGCAGTGCCTGCACAAGTGCCGAATATTCGGCTTCTGGATCACAGACAATGATATCGTCTTCCGTAATCAGGAAGCAGTTTGTAATTTCCCTCTTTGCTGAGAAGGACTTACCGGAACCAGGTGTACCAAGAATCAGTCCATTCGGGTTCTTCAGACGTTTCCGATCAACCATGATCATGTTGTTGGATAATGCATTTAATCCATAATAAAGAGCTTCCCCTTCCTGAAACAGTTCCTGTGTCGTAAATGGCACGAAGATCGCTGTTGAAGATGTGGTAAGCCCTCTCTGAATTTCAATTCGATTGACTCCCAGTGGAATACAGGACATGAGTGCTGCTTCCTGCTGATAATCCAGTTGTTTTAAAGAACAGTTATATTTCTGTGCAATTCCCTGCACCTGGAAAATATTATTATCCAGCTTCTGACGCTTCTTTGCGGTATTCATTACCAGAAATGTCACAAGGAACATTCTCTCATTTCTGGACTGCAGATCTTCCAACAGGTTCTTCGCCTCTTCTCCATAGGTTACAAGGTCTGATGGAAGCACGTCCATATCATAACCGGAACGTACCGCCCGTTTCTGCTCTTCAATCTTCATCTTATCCAGATCTGAAATCTTGCTCTTGATCATTTTGATTGCTGAACTCTGATCAATGGACTGGATATGAATGTTGACATTGATGCTGTCATCCACATCCAGGAAGTCTGCAAGCATCCGGTCTGTCAGCTCCGGTGCAAGAATCTGCAGGTAACTCACACTCCCCATCGTTCTTCCCATCATAAATGTCTGATTCTTGGAAAAGTTAAAGGAAGTCGGTGCAATAAAATCTTTGGTCTTTAATCCGGTTTCCGGCAGCATCTTATACTGGAACTTAAATGGTTCAATCCGATCCTGGTTGAACACATGATATAGAATCTCCAGCCTTTCCAGACCATTTAGTGAATGTGCCTGTGCTCCCAGGACCTTAAAGTTGTTTAAGATATCTGTTTCGATTCTTTCAAGCCTTGGTCTTGCCACCTTCAGGCTTTCTGCTTCGATTCCAAAAGTGATATACTTTGTCTTCACCAGACCATTATTTCCTTTTGAAAGCTGATTTTTCAACATAGTACGGTACTCATCACGAATGGCATTGAAGTCATCGTTCTGATCAGGAATGTCAATGCTTTTCTCAAATTCTGCCACATCCACCTGCTGATTGATAAAGGACAGCTGCACACTGATGGAAGAATCAAAGTAATTTAAGAAATCACAGTAATTCTCAAATATCGTGGTCTTATCCTCATTTAAAGCAAGCTGATAGTTGATGTCATAAAACTGAATCGTCTTGGAGAAAAAGTTCTTTGTCACCTGGCAAATACCATCCTGCAGCATCCGAATATACGGAATACTCTGCTGCGCAGTTGTAGGAATATTTTTCTGTTTCCTGCGGTCCCGTTCCTGCTTCTTCCTACGCTTTTCCTGTTCTCTTTCTTTTCTGCTTTTTTTGTTTCTTCTTTCCTGACGGTTTCTTTTTTCCACCAGGGACAGACGCTCCTGCTGAGCCTCCTGCTTTGTCTTTTTTGCCATCCGGCACACCCTCCTTTTTTACAAGGGTGGAAATCTCCTGATAAAAATTTTCTGTCTTATATGGTCTTACTGACGGACAGATAAACTTCTGTCGAATGATATTTGCCACCACTTTTTCAAAGGGAAGCCCGTCTTTTTCATACATTGCCATGAAGAAAAATGGAAGCATGATCGTTACCATCAGGATGGCTGCGATACTGGAACCGATTGGTTTTCTCATGAACAGATAAAACGGAATTCCCACTACTGCGGCAAGTGAAAAGAAAATCAGCTGCCGTTTTGTCAGATTTAACGCTACTTTTGTTTTGACCTTGGTAAGGTCTTTTGGTACTGGTACATACGCCATGGTATGCGCTCCTTTCCTGCCCGCTAATGGGCATTGAATATTGATTTGCTAAGGCTTCCGGTCTTGAATAATGAAAATGCAAGAATCACGGTATAAGCCGCTACTGAAAACATTGCTGC
>NZ_JBBMEI010000163.1:0-1930 GCF_040096655.1 Blautia intestinihominis
CGGCTTCATCGGAGTCGGCGAACCGGCAGCCCATCAGTGGCAGGGACATTATTTCCAGCTTGACGATGTGCTTGGAGTAGAAGAAGAAAACGGCTTTAACCTGAACAAAGACAAATACAACTGGGAAGAACACAGAGATCACTTTATCCTGGCAGACAGTGACGGAGATGTTGATTTCGGTGAAGGAAAGAAAAATATCTATGCACTTGACGGAACTGAGATCCTGATCCAGAAAGACCAGGAAGTGCAGATGGCAGTCAGGACCTTCGGAAAAGGCCGCGGTGTCTATATCAGCGGACTTCCGTACAGCTTCAAGAACAGCCGTGTCCTCTACCGTGCAGTCCTCTGGTCCGCATCCGCAGAGGAAGAGCTGAACTGCTGGTATTCCACAAACTACAATGTAGAAGTCCATGCCTATGTAAAGAACGGCAAATATTGTGTCGTAAACAACACCTACGAGCCGCAGGACACCGTTGTATACAAAGGCGACGGAAGCAGCTTCGAACTTCACATGGAAGCAAATGAGATCAAGTGGTACCAGATCTGAGAAGCGAAAATATCTAAGAAATAGAAGAATGATGTGATAAGAAAAAAGGTATGAGACCATAGAAGTTAAATCTGTGGTTTCATACCTTTTTGAGATTTACTGATGAAATCGTTTCCCGTATTCTGAAGGGGAAATTCCCATACATTTCTTGAACAGCCTGCTGAAATAGAGCTGATCATCGATCCCTACCATCGTGGAGATCTCTTTGAGCGAAAGCCGGTTGTCTTTGATCATGGTAGCGGCTTTACGTATCCGGAGATTGTTCAGATAACTGGTGATGCTTGTTCCTACCTCTGATTTAAAAACGCGGCACAGATAGCTGGAACTTAAGCTGACATTTGCGGAAATGGAGGACAGTGTGAGCCGGTGCATATAATTTTCTTCGATATATGTGAGGGTTTTGGCAATATCGTCTGTATAATGCCCTTCATTTATGGTAAAGGTCTGATAAGTATTTCTGGCTTCTTCATAGTCCGGAAGATTTTCCTGATATGGCATATCCGGGGCGAAGGACTGGTACATGGTGAATCGGTTGTATAGTTTTTTTACGAGCTGAGCGACTTTCATCTGGCCTGCATCCAGTTCTTTCTGGGAAAAGACTACCAGTGCACTGTAGTCGTTCAGTACAAGAATATATGGCTGCAGTACGCCCTGTACTGCGTCCAGGATCATATCACACAGAAGTTTCCCCGAGATAGAAAAGGCTTCATTGGACAGAAATTTTTCAAAGGTTACGTAGCAGACGGCGCATGGTTCCTGCATAAAGTGCAGGTCTGCGTCGGCGTTTTGGGCTGTAAAGGAGGAAAGGGAAGTCTCTCCCTCAAAAAAGGAGAGGAGCAGGCGGGTTCTGTTCTCGGATACGGTTTCTGTTGGAACAGGAACTTTCCTGTCGGCTTTTTCCTGCAGCTTTTCGGTCGTTTTGTTCAGGCAGGCAAGAAGAGTGTCCGGACTGATCTTGATCTTTAACAGATAGTCTGCCGCACCCAGAAGGAGCGCGCTCCGCACAGAATCAAAATCCTCATAATTGCTGAGGACGAGGATCTCTCCGGGATAATTTTTTTCTTTCAGGGTACGGATCAGTTCCAGTCCGTCCATTTCCGGCATTTTGAGGTCGGTGATGATCACATCCGGTTGATGTTTTTCGATGAGAGACATGGCTTCCAGACCGTTTGAGGCGGTCCCGCAGATGGAGAAACCGTGTTCTTCCCAGGGGAGGATCGAGCGGAGGGCGATTTTTACAATGGGTTCATCATCTATAATAAGTATACTGTACATTTGAGTCCTTTCTGAGCGGGTTGTCTATTCTTCTGGCTGCTGTGACAGGGTATCAGCATAAAGCTTTGGCAGTGTCAGGGTACAGGTGGTGCCTTTGCCCGGGTGACT
>NZ_JBBMEI010000164.1:0-1900 GCF_040096655.1 Blautia intestinihominis
CTGTCGGACTACGTATGGAGCACCCACAGAGCATGATCAACAAAGACCTCTATGGTGAGGAAGAAAATGAGATCCTGGGGGCGGCGAGCTACAAGGTGACACATACCTGCGAGAATGGCCGTGGCGTGTATTCTTTCTGTATGTGTCCGGGAGGTTATGTCGTAAATGCTTCCTCGGAGCCGGGACGACTTGCCGTTAATGGCATGAGCTATCAGGCGCGTGACAGCAAAAATGCAAACAGTGCCCTGATCGTCACCGTAAACCCAAAAGATTTCCCGGATGAGACACCACTTGGCGGGATCGCATTCCAGAGAGAACTCGAACGAAAAGCGTGGGAACTCGGCGAAGGAAGGATCCCGGTTCAGCTTTTTGGAGATTTCAGGAAAGATCAGGCAAGTACAGAATTAGGGGAAGTCGTTCCTCAGATGAGGGGCGGATTTGTACTTTCCAATGTGCGTTCCATTCTTCCAAAGGCAATCGGGGATTCCATCGAGGAAGGCGTTCTTGCATTCGGTAAGAAACTTCATGGCTTTGACCGTGAAGATGCGCTCTTAAGTGGAATTGAGAGCCGGACTTCTTCTCCTGTAAGGATCACAAGGAGTAAAGAAGGACTCTCTAATATAGAAGGAATCTATCCATGCGGAGAGGGCGCAGGATATGCCGGAGGCATCACTTCTGCTGCGATGGATGGGATCAAGGCGGCAGAGTTCATTTGTGAAAAATTTAGAAATTTCTAGGAGGGAGTGTACATCTCCCTCTTTTTATGCTAAAATGAGTTTTGATTCTTCGGGGGCCTGAACTTATTTAGAGAGCGCAGGTAAGATATATGAATCAAACCATCAAAGATATACCGGAATCCGAACGTCCTTATGAGAAATGCATGCGGGACGGGGAGAGTACACTCAGTGACAGTGAACTTCTGGCAGTGATCCTCCGGTCCGGGACCAGAGGGAAGAATTCGCTGAACCTCGCAAATGAGATCCTGAACCATATGGAACATTCTTCATATCCCGGTCTTTTGGGAATCCTTCACAGTTCCCTTTCAGACCTTAAGAAGATACATGGGATTGGCACTGTCAAGGCGGTGCAGCTTAAATGCATTGGAGAATTGTCAAAGCGAATCTCATGTGCGGCAGCCAGACCAAACTTGAGTTTTCAGAATCCGGATTCGATTGCAGCCTATTATATGGAGCAGCTTCGTCATCAGGAACAGGAAATAATGATCTGTATGATGCTGGATAACCAGAACCATTTACTGAATGATACGATTCTCTCCAAGGGAACAGTCAATGCAACACTGATCACTCCAAGGGAAGTATATCTGGAAGCACTTCGCTATCATGCGGTCAGTCTGATTCTGGTACATAATCACCCGGGTGGCAATCCGGTTCCAAGCCAATGTGACCGCGAAGTCACAGAACGGATTTTCCGGGCAGGAGAGATGCTTGGGATTGGTCTTCTGGATCATATCATTATCGGTGATCACAGGTATGTAAGCTTCAGGGAAGAAGGAATACTCGGAGAATACCTGGAATGAAGGGATTGTTTTATGCTTTTAAGAAAAACATACGGAATAGATCTGGGAAGCAGCACGATTAAAGTCTATTCCTTTTTAAAAAACAAGAGTTACATGGAAAAAAACATGGTAGCATCCAGAGGACGCAGAATCATTGCAGTGGGAAATGAAGCCTATGAGATGTTTGAAAAATCTCCGGTAGACATTGCCGTGAATTCTCCGATGACATTTGGTATGATTGCAAATCTGGAACTCCAGGAGATCGCATTATACAGTATGATGAAAAAAATCGATAAATTTCTGGGAGTTGGATCCGATATGTTTTTTTCAGTTCCACTGGATATGACTGCGTTTGAGAAGAGGGCGTATTATTATGTGGCAAAT
>NZ_JBBMEI010000165.1:0-1884 GCF_040096655.1 Blautia intestinihominis
GTTTTGGTAACAGAATCTGCTGTCTCGCCTTCTTTATTAAGCTGTTCCTCAATACCTGTCACTGTCCGATCATCCACGGTTCCTTTTGCATCTGTCGGCTCAGAAGCCTGTGCATCCTGCGGAAGCGGTGAAGTCGTTGTTTTCTCAGTCCCAGTTGCATCTGCACTGGTCGTGGTTGCCATTGCACCATTACTGTCACTGGAAGTTTTCTGTTTCTCTGCCTGCTTCTTTGCCCATTCATAATAAGGATTCTGTAACACATACTTTTCAGACGTATTTCCGGCACCGTCTGTTACCGTAATCTCAATCTGTTTTGTAGTAAAATCTTTCTGTGTCAATTGCACTCTCAGCATTCCATCCTTCAAGTCTGTATAAGTGGTGCCATTGACTGTTACTGCAGTAATCCCTGATACTGCATCATTCCCCTGAATCGTCAGCACACCATCTGTCAGGGAAGCAGAGAGTGTAGGCTTTTCCGTGTCATAACACTTAATAGAGCGATTCTGCTCATAGACCTTCCCCTCACCATCTGTAACACGCACATACACTGTCTGATTTCCAGTGATCGTGATACTTCCACTTCCGGTTACATCCTGCCAGCTTCCATCTTTTCCTGCTTTTGCTTCAATCTTTGCTATTGAGAAACCTTCCGGCATATGACTGGCATCTACCGTAACAGCAATGGTTGTTTCTCCCTGTTTCCAGCCATCCGGTTTCTCAATCGTGATTGCAGGCGTGGTATTCTCAGCTGCATAAGCAGTCTGTGTCTGGAGCAAAGGTGTTGTCAGGCAAAGAAATGTCGTTGCTGCAAGCAAGCTCTTTTTTACCCTGCTTTTAGTAATTGTTCTCTTCTTCTGTTTCATTTTTTCCAGATTCATCATCGGCTTTTGTTTCCTCCTTCTGTATTTCTACCCTGCCGGGCAGTTCATTTTTCATTCTCTTTTTGAAAGCTTCCAATTCCGGAATACTCATATCCATTGCACGGATAATTCTTACAATTTCCAGATTTTCCGCTTCTGTTTTTGCAATCTCCGCAGCCTTGAACCGCTTTAAATCTGCTTCATATCTGGCTTTGGAAGCTTCCATTTTCTCTTTGGCTTTCTCATAATCTGCCGTAGCTTTTTCAAGACTTTTCATCGGTTCTCCTTTCCGGACGGCTGATGCAGCCGCCCTTTTTTCTTACCATCGTCCAAATCCATAGAAATGGCTCTGCCAGTATGGGGAATTGATGGACGTATACTGCACCGGATGTCCACAATGGATCATCTGACCATTGCCTACATAGATTCCGATATGCGTTACCGGCTCCCCTGCGTCGTAAGTTCCAGTAAAGAAAATCAAATCTCCCGGCTGCGCCTCCGACTGGGATACTGGTGTACAAATGTTGTACAGTCCCTGTGCTGTTAATCTTCCTGTATTCCTTACACCAGAGTTTGTCAGACAGTAGCTTACAAATCCGGAACAATCGAATCCACTTGGGGAATATCCACCCCACACATACGGTGTTCCGAGATATTTTGCCGCTTCTTCTAGTAATCGCTGTGCCGCTTCACTGGTGTATTCATTGCCACCAAAACTGGAACCTTCTCCTGTTTCCAGATAAAAGATCGGGTTCAACCGTTCTCCATTTTTTAACAGTTCAATATGAAGATGGCTTCCTGTCGAATTTCCAGTGTTTCCTACCAGACCAATTTCATCACCTTTGCTAACAGATGCTCCTGCAGATACGCTCCGGCTGCTAAGGTGTGCATAGCGAAGCTCATAACCTTTGCTGTCTTTGATAATGACGTAATTTCCATAGCTGTCATTATAAGCAGAAGTTGTAACCGTTCCGGTCAGCCCTGCCATTACTTTTGTCCCTTCCGGTGCTCCGATATCCATACC
>NZ_JBBMEI010000166.1:0-1880 GCF_040096655.1 Blautia intestinihominis
TGGAAATCCCATCCGGTAAGGTATTAGCCACACCGCCGGTAACGACCTTGAGCCAGCCAGAGCAATCGGGAAGGTTAAGCGTAGGAAGATAGGTAATAGGGATAGTGATTGAGCATCGAAAGACCCTAATCCAGCAGGCCGATGCTGTTGACATAGCAGAAGGCTATAGGTAAGTTTATCGTTATGGCAAGATTTCGTACTCTGCTGCGGTGTCGTAGAGCTATTCATGTTACACAATGATGCTGCATCAACTGGAGAGAACCTGTACGTTCCATAAATACTGCGTATAGATATGGTATGGCAAACAAATAAATAAGGATGTCAGATGACGTACAGGTAGTCGGAGGCCCGAATAGTACCAGTGAAAGCATGAATAAGATAAGTGTTGGAGGGAAGTCGAGAATGAACTATTCCTCATAGTTCAGGCCTGCGGAACTATATCGAAAAGGAAACATTATCTATACTCAGAGATAGGGACAATAATGGAAACAAAATTGGAGAGAATATCACAATTATCCAGAGAAAATCCAGATATGGTCTTTACATCCATAGGACACCTGATTTCAACATCACTGCTGAAAGAATGTCATAATAAGATGGATGGAAATAAAGCAGTTGGAATTGATGGGATAACAAAGAAGGACTATGATAAGAACCTTGATAAAAATATAGAAAACCTTGTGGACAGACTGAGGAAGAAGGCATATAAGCCGAAACCAGCAAGAAGAATAGAAATTCCGAAGGATAATGGGAAAACAAGGCCTCTTAGCATCTATTGTTATGAAGACAAACTGGTGCAGGAAGCACTGAAACGAATACTGGAAGCAGTATTTGAACCATGCTTTTATGATGAGATGATGGGATTTCGTCCTAACAGAGGATGTCACATGGCTTTGAGAAAACTTAACTATATGATTGAAAGGGAAAAGAGCAGTTATATATTAGATGCAGATATCAAATCGTTCTTCAATCATCTTGACCATAAATGGATAATGAAGTTCGTAGAATCAAAGATCAAAGATCCTAATATTGCCAGACTCCTGAAAAGAATACTAAAATCGGGAGTGATGGAAAACTTTCGATATGAGGTGACGGAAGAAGGATCAGGACAAGGCTCAGTCTGTTCACCAATAATATCATGCATATATATGCATTATGTACTGGTATGGTGGTACAAAGAGATAATTGTCCCTAAACTTAAAGGATATAGTGGTCTGGTAGTATATGCGGATGATTTTGTTGTATGCTTTCAATACAAAGAAGATGCCGTAATGTTCTATGAACTACTTAAACGTAGAATGAGACACTTTGGATTGAGCCTACAGGAAGATAAAAGCAGACTGATACAGTTTGGACGGTTTGCAAAAGAAAACTGTGAGAGAAATGGACACAAGCCAGAAACTTTCACATTCCTTGGCTTTACGCATTACTGTTCTTGTAATAAGAATGGGAAATTCAGAGTGAAGAGGAAAACCAGCAGAATAAAATTTAATAAAAAGTGCAAAGAAGTTCGTCAGAAAATTCGGTCAATGAGAGCGAATAAACTGAAAGACATTATATCTAAGCTGAATCAGATACTTGTTGGTTATTATCATTACTACGGCATTACTGATAATGGGCGGAGTCTGTCTGCTTTTAGATACCAGGTCATGAGAAGTCTTCATTACTGGCTTAATAGAAGAAGTCAGAAAAAGAGCTATACATGGTCAGGGTTTCTTGAAATGATTGATACAGCCTATCCTTTAGCGAGGGCGAAAATATATGTCAGTATTTACGGATAATTGTTGAATAATGCGTTTCGTAAAGAGCCGGATGCGGAAAAGCCGCACGTCCGGAATTCTGTGAGGGATACATTCGGTAACGGATGTATCTACTCGACC
>NZ_JBBMEI010000167.1:0-1863 GCF_040096655.1 Blautia intestinihominis
CATCTGCCGGACGGAAGTTTTATCCGTTCCCCGTTTTCGTCAAGGTCATAAACCTTGCGGCTCTTGGGAAGCCATTTTCCATGTTCGTCCATTGCCCTCATAGTGAGCATGACATGGGCGTGGGGATTGTGTCCCGGCGGATGGGGGTCATGGATGGCAAAATCAACAATCATGCCTTTGGAAACAAACTGCTGCTGGCAGAACTCCCGGACAAGGACAGCGTACTGGTCAGGCGGTATTTCTCTGGGGATGGTAAGCACCCACCGCCTTGCAAGCTGAGAGTTCCATTGCTTCTCCACCGCTTCGGCGGCGTTCCATAAGGTATTGCGGTCTGCATACGACCGTGGGGCGTTTGCCGGGAGCAGAATTTCATTGTGGACAATACCACGCTTTTCCGGGTAGTGCTTCACTTGCTGGTCGTATTCACAGAACAGCTTTTCGCCGCTTTGGTAAGCAGCGGCGGCAACCGCAGACTGTCGCTGGCTGCGCTGAACAATCGTGATTTCGTTGTGTGGGCAGGGCATTTCGTGTCCCTCCTTTCGGTAATTGGTGGATGGGGTGGCGTTTTACCACCTCATTTTGGCAGAAAAAAAGCAGGAGACCTTTTTCAGATTTCCTGCTCGGTGTGCCGCTGTGAAGGCGGCGGATATTTAGCTGTAAAAGTTCGGGACAAGTTGACCCGATGTGTGGGTGGCAAACTTGAATTTTACGATTTTTTGTTTTTCAAAAAGTCAATAGTTCTTTTCACGATAAATACGATACATATCAAACCTACAATCCCACAAACAATAGAGTCCTTTAAGTCTGCAAATCCTCCTGTGTACTGCATTGCATAATAATAAACCGTCCATATCAGTATCAATACGAACACACTAATACTTAACCAATAAGACTTTTTCTTCATCTAATTTTCCTCACATTGAACTTCCGATTAGTCGTTGACTTCATTATACTTTATTCGACCGTCAAAGTATAGAGAGATTTTGTAAAACTTGTCGGCTGGGAACAACTTGCAACGCAAGGTGTCCCCAGATGGCAAGTCCACAAAAGGGTAGCTGGCGGCAGCCAGCGCAGGGGAAGCGTAGCGTCCCCTGTTTGATTTGGAGCAGACCATGACTGCGGAAAATCACAGCCCTCCGGTGAGGAGCCTTCGGAGAACGCAATGCACCAACCTCTGGGTGGTGTATAATTGCGCCCTTAGTAAACTAAGGGGTTTCCGGCTTCTTCCGTTCCAGCAGTTTTTTCAATAGTTCCTGCGTGTCCTGCCTGTGAAAAATGAGTTTCAATAACAGCATGACATCATCATCTGTCAGGCGTTCCGGCTCTTGCAGAAAACTTTCCAGCATACCGCCACGGGTACAGAGCCGGTGCGTCCGTTCCTTTCGGGTAAGCTGCTTTAACTGGTGCTGCAATGCCTTTTCATCATTGATGGCTTTCCGCAGTTTCTTTTCGCTTTTCTCCAGCTCCCGGTTGAGCTTTTCCAGCTTTGAGGTATCAGGCAAGGGCAGCGTCCTCCTTTCCCGGTATCAGCACATAAATTCTGCTGGGTTCTCCCACGCCCTGACGCACCCGCATGATAAGTCCGGCGATTTCCAGTTCATTCAGAGAACGCTTGACCGTCATGGGACTGCGGGACAGGACTGCGGCAATGGCTGTGACAGGGAAGCAGACAAACAGGATTCCGTTTTCGTCCTCCTGCCCTTTGGATAGCATAGCGTCCAACATCCGGCAGTACATGACCTTTGCGGTGCTGCTGACTGGAAATCCTGTCAACGCTCTGGGAAAGGGCATACAGGGCGGCAATGGTGTGTCTATCGTCATAAATTCAAAATTCATTCTGTGTGTTCCTCCTTTTTCTTTGCT
>NZ_JBBMEI010000168.1:0-1805 GCF_040096655.1 Blautia intestinihominis
AATCTTGGAACCTATCTGACAGAGCCGTACTATATCAGCTACGGAAGCGTCAGAGCAACTGCGTATTGTGTACAGCCAGCAAAGCCAGGACCTGGATCTGGAAATTATACAATTACAAAGATTGGAGACAATCAGGCGTTAGCAAAAGTGTGTTATTACGGTACAGATGCCGCAGGAAGCGAGAGTTTTTTCGCTAATAAACACACGGATTTTTCAGAAGGAAAAAGATTCATCATTATTCACATGGCTGCATCATATGCCAATGGAAGCAGTGATGCATTCTATGGAACAAATGCTACAGGCGAGGCTTTGGCAAAAGAACTCTATAATTATTGTGTGAATAAGCCGGAAATACCAGATGTAGCGATGTCATTTTCAAAGCCGAATGTAAAGGCTTATGTAGATGGAAATGTTCAGAGAACGGAGAACATTCAGTTCAACGCATCTTCCCAGCAGAAAATCACAATGGACTTACCAAAGGGAGTAAAGCTCCATAATGTATCTACTGGAAATGTAAGTGCGGCAGGTGCAAGTGTAACAATTGGAGGAGGAACCACGTTTTATCTCTCAGCTCCTCTGACACAGACAAAAGATGTAAGTGCTTCTTTTTCTACAAAGATGAAGGGAAGTATTACAAAAGATTATTCAGCATATAAATTGACTACGAATGCAAGTGTTCAGGATCTGGCATTTGTATTTGGAGAAGGTGTTGCTGATGAAAAATATGTAAGCTTAAAGGTGTCCTGGATTGAACAGGCTACGATCGAAATCGTAAAGAAAGACGATACAGCGGATGTCAATCTTGCAGGTGCAGTATTCGGCGTTTACAGCGATGAGGCTTGTACAAAGCTGATCACTCAGATGCCTGCAACAGATAAAAATGGAAAATCATCTGTTACGATTATCAAGACACAGGATACCGTTTATCTGAAAGAAATCACAGCACCACAGGGATATGTAGTAAATGCAACGGCAACAAATGTAAAACTGGTAGCAAGTAAGACCTCAGCTGTAACCGTGGAAAATAAGGAACAGCTGGCAGAGCTTACCATTTACAAAGAAGGACAGGTTCTTACCGGAGCAGATGTCAGTGAAAATGGAACGGTATTTCAGTATGAAAACCGCAGACAGAAAAATGCAGTGTATAACGTGTATGCCGGGGCAGATATCGTAACAGCTTATGGCACAAAAATGTACAGCAAAGGTGACCTTGTAAAAGAAAACCTGACAACAGGTGAGAATGGTTCTGTCACACTGAAAAACCTGCATCTTGGAACCTACGTGGTAAAAGAAACAAAAGCACCGGACTCTTTCTATAACGGTAGCGAAGAAAAGTCAGTGACTCTAACTTATGCTGGTCAGAACAAAGAAGTTGTATTTGCAGATGTGACTTTTAACAACGAGAGACAGAAAGCAGATGTTTCCGTAGTAAAACAGGATAAAGACACCAAGAAACCACTGAAAGGCGGTATTTTTGCTCTGTATGCATCCGATGATATCAGAAATGCAGACGGAAGCGTTGTTGTGAAAAAAGGAACGCTGATTGAGAAAGTAACTACTGGCGCAGACGGAACTGCAAAATTCACAGTAGACCTGCCAATCGGATATTCCTATTCTGTAAAAGAAGATCAGGCACCGGAAGGTTATGTAAGAAATACAGAAGATGTGTATACGTTCAAGTTTTCTTACACCAATGATAAAGAAGCAACCGTATCTTTTGCCCATACCTTCAGCAATGACCGTGTGACAGCAAAGATCAATCTTTATAAAGTGGATAAAGAGACAGGAAAAGCAGTACCGCAGGG
>NZ_JBBMEI010000169.1:0-1722 GCF_040096655.1 Blautia intestinihominis
GCTTGAATGAAAAAGTAAATTCTACATTCTAACATACCTTGATTTTATGCGGGATTAAATTCTATTTTCGGAGATACACAACTTAATTTTTTTAGTATATAATGCTTTTATACGGCATAAACAGCATAGTTTTTTGCATGATAAAAGGACATCTGGAAATAGTGTGCAGGACTAAATTCCACATGTCTGTTGGAAAGACTAAATTCTATGCAATGAAACTTGCCTGTGCCTGTATTGTTATTATTATTTTATTAATGCTGGTATCAATGTGACTTCATCGGCTGGTATCTCTGCCAGTCCTAATGCTTTATGAAGTCTGTTATCCAGCAGGAGACGGGATACTTCATATGGACTGTGTCCATTGAGGCTGTCCCGTTTTTCGCTGTTGATATGATTTAATAACAGCAGCGTTGTCTTGTCTGTCATTTTTTCAAAGCTTGTTCCTTTTGGAAGGACATACCTTATATATTCATGATTCTTTTCAAGAGCACCTTTTTGATCAGAACGGTTGGGATCACAATAATAAATACGTGTGCGTACTTCTCCATTTTTGCTATATTCCAGACTTTGCCGGTCCTGAAATTCATGTCCGTTGTCCGTAAGTATCACTTCGAAAAGTTTCTGGAACAGTTCAATTCCAAGTAATTCTGTTAAATGATCAAAAATCCTGGTTACTTCTTTCTGGGTCTGTTCTTCTAAAAGAAACATAAGCATAAGGCTACAGTTTCGAAAGAACATAGTCAGAAAGCAGGGACTGGTACCTTTTGCTCCTTCAACGGTATCCATCTCGATTACATAAACAGATTTGTTCGCTGCGATATATTCCAGAAATTCTTTATAGCTCCTATCTTTTCGGAAACTTCTGTCTTTAAGGCTGGCAGTAGTTTTTCTTTTCCGCTGCTTGTATACCACTTTACGGCGCAGATCTATGTTTCTGGCTTGAAAAACGCCACGGTCTATGTAAGAATATATGGTTCTTCTGGAACAGGCGATCTCATCAGCATGAGATGCGTAGATGTGGGCAATAGATTGTCCTTTTTTGAGAAACGGTGACAACAGGATGTCCAGTTTCTGTATACTTTCCGGTGTCTGATTGATTCCTTCTCTGCTTGTGGTCCTAAGGGCTTCATAGGTGTCCTGGGCGTATTTTGAAGAATAAATCTTTTTGTCCATCATGCAATTCGTTTTCTTGCTGCATCCATTGCACACATAAGGCGGTTTATTTAATTTCTCACATTCTCTTGGTTTATAAAATTTACAGACATCGCTGCATCTGAATTTTCTGCAGAGGACACATTTGTGCCGGCATTCATTATCACCGCACATATGCATGACATTACATATATTTGTCCGGGGCTTTGAACGATCATAATTATTTGCACAGGGAATAGGGGCAAATGCATCTGTACTTCTTTCCCTGATAATAGAATGACGTCTGACTTCTTTGGATATGGTACTTGGATCCTTGTTTAATTCTATTGCAATACTTCTAAATGAATCACCGTTATTTAAATGCTGTTCGATTATAATACGTGCAGATAAGTCAAGATGTTTTTGGTTACCTTTTGGTCTTCCTGTATTCATTTTATCCTCCTTCTGCACAGGCAGGGGATCATCTGCAGTAGTATTTTATAAAAAGAAGAAGGAAAAATCCATGCAGAAGTAAATTCTACAGGTATAGAATTTACTCTTGCAAGGTAGAATTTAAAAATACATTTAACC
>NZ_JBBMEI010000170.1:0-1719 GCF_040096655.1 Blautia intestinihominis
ACTTAAATGAAAAACTAAATTCCGGTTTTGGACCAAATGCAAGAGTAAATTCCATATAGGTCGAAGTTACTTTTGCACACATATTTGCCATATTGTCTTTGATAATCATTACTCCGTATAATGTACTTGCAGCTGATTGCCTGCCTGTGCAGATTGGAGATAATTATGAAAAATAAAGGCAATCAGAAACATTTAACATTTGAACAGCGTGTTGATATCGAGAAAGGTCTTACTGAGAATAAAAGCTTCACTGAAATTGGACGGATTATTGGTAAAAATCCATCTACCATATCAAAGGAAGTACGTCTCCACGCACATACAAAAGAACGTCCGGATTCAGGTTACACTCACCCGCCATGTATTCATCGCAAGAACTGTAAGGTGACATGCTTGTGTGATAAGATGTGTGGCATTCATTGTAAGCTTTGCAGAAAACCATCCTTTCGCTGCACTGATATATGTCCCGCATATGAGACAGCTGAATGTGAGAAACTGAATAAACCTCCCTACGTATGTAATGGCTGTGGTAAAAAGACCCATTGTCTTATGCCCAGAAAGTTTTATTCATCCAAATATGCCCATGATGAGTACCGTAGCGTGCTGGTCGATTGCAGAGTCGGCATTAACCAGACTCCGGAAAGCATTCAATCCATGAATGATTTATTGGTTCCATTGATCAAGGAGAAGCATCAGTCCATCGGTCATATTTATGCTACTCATGCAGAAGAATTGGGTTGCTCCAGAAGAACACTTTACTCCTACATCAATGATTGTGTATTCGATGTCCGCAATGGTGACTTAAGACGTTCTGTACGTTATAAGAAACGCAAGAAACCTACACAGACCAGTGCAAAAGATCGTTCTTATCGTCAAGGTCATAACTACGAAAATTTCCAGAATTATATGAAAGATCATCCAGATATAAATGTTGTGGAAATGGACTGCGTGGAAGGAATGAAAGGCGAAAGCTGCGCCCTCTTGACCTTTACATTCCGCAACTGCAATCTTATGCTTATGTTCCTGTTGGAATATCAAGACCAGGAATGCGTGTTAGAGGTCTTTGTATGGCTTGAAACAGTGTTAGGACAGGATGCATTCAAAAAGCTTTTTCCGGTGATCCTCACGGATGGAGGTTCAGAATTCTCAGCTCGTGAAGAGATGGAGAAATTCTGTGACGGAAGTAAAAGCACGACGGTCTTTTACTGTGATCCATACAGCTTTTGGCAAAAAGGTGCCTGCGAAAAGAACCACGAGTATATCCGCTACATCCGTCCGAAAGGGAGTTCATTCGCTGATTTAAATGACGAGAAAGTCAGACTTATGATGAATCACATAAACAACGAAAAAAGAGACAGTCTTAATGGACATAGCCCATATGAACTCTCTCTTTTACTCTTGGACAACAAACTGCACAAAGCATTAGGATTAAAGGCAATCGCACCTGATGATGTTATGCTTAGTCCAAAACTTATAAAATAAAATAGTAAAGCACAGGCAGATTTCACTGCACCAGAATTTAGTCTTGCACATAAGGCATGTGGAATTTAGTCTCGCACACTATTTTCAGATGCCCGGTTAGTATGCATAAAAACATAAATCATGAGTGCTTACAGGTTTATTATAAGACAAAAAAATAGAATTGTTAAGGTGCATTACAGAATTTAATCCCGCATAGTTACTGAGATAATCCACAGCTGGAATTTAGTTTTTCATTTAAGT
>NZ_JBBMEI010000171.1:0-1717 GCF_040096655.1 Blautia intestinihominis
CTCCGGGATCATCTGTGCAGCTGCATACCCGCCTTTTAACAAAAGTTCATCCCATTGTTCCCGGATAAGTTTCTTTCCAATGCGGCTTATCTGTGTTTCCAGTTTCGGGATCAGATCCTCACGCACAGGAAAACCAAAATCATCCGGTATCCCGATCGGCTTCAGAAAAAGATCTTCTGCTTCATAAAGGGAATACTCCGGCATGTGGATCACGGCACACCAGTTCCGGTCTGTTTTTCTGTTTTCCTTTAAACAGTCAAAGAAAAAGAAACAGTTTCCATATTTTGCCTTTATAAACAGCTGTCCGGAAAATTCTTTTACTTCACAATCCGGCGATTTCAGCCATGCGATCAGTTTTTCTGCCTCCCTGCTCTCTTTTAACCAATCCGGAAGTTTTCTATCCATCACATACCTCCGTAATTCAGATATATGGCAGGGAATACCTGGAATACACCATCTTTGCCCGTTTTAAAAATGCAGAGCCTTTTTCTGCTTTTGCAAACCATTCCACAAAAAACCGTGTCAGGTTCTGCTGCAGTGTCCGGTGGGTATCAAGGGCATAATCCACAAATTCCCCATATCCGTCCATACTTCCTGCAAGCAGGTAGCAGGTAAACATTTTTGCCATCTGCTCTTCATCTGAAGGATTGATCTCCATTTCCTCTGCACCTTCATACACCAGGCGCACCCTTTCTGGCTGTTCCTTTACATGCAGACACAGATCATCGGCCATCAGTTTCGATGCTTCGTTTCGAAGGTCGTAATATCTGACCTCTGAAAGACCTTTTAGCCAGGCAAACCCAAGATAAGTGTAATTGTCTTTTATTTCCTGCTGCTCTTTTGCCATGGACTCCATAAATTTTTTGTGTCCGGTGGGATGGCAGTTCAAGTATTCATCTACCAGCAGCCTTGCCACATCTTTTCCATTCGTAACCTTCATGTTTTCCTCCCATCAAAAAAAGACAGTCCATGCTGTCTCCATTCTTTTAAATCCTGTTAGTATTTTACAGTGCCAGGAATATCATATTCATGCCAGCGTTTTGACACACAGCCGGCAATTTTTTCTTCCAGAGCTAAAAGTCCTCTCTCATTCGTCTTTTCCTGCCTTGCAATGGTAATGGATTCACAGATCCCACAGTAGATCTCGTATGCGCTGCATGGCTCATCCCCAGTAGTAGCCTTAAACTGCTCCACGGTTTCTGCAAGCAGTTTTTTTCCAAATCCCGCCTGCTTCATGATCCCTGCCATGGCATTTGCCGGATGCTCGATCCAGATATCACACAGCCGCATGACCCCTTTTAAGACTTCCCGGTAGTAATCGAAGATCGACTCTATGTTTTCCGTGAAATCTTCCATTCCTTTACAGTTTTTGTGCGTAACCTTCAGGGCATTGCCAAGGATCACATTTCTTGTCGGCTCCTGCAGGGAATAAAAAATATTCGCTCCGGACACACCAACGTCTGACGTAGTGATCCGTACAACTGCTTTTATGTCCTTATCGGTCTTTCTTCCATAATTCTGCATCAGTTCCTTATAAACATCTGTAAGTTTCGTATCTTCCAGCTGCCAGGACGCCGTAACAGAATAATGGTCTGCATAGCCGTTTAAAAACGTTGCCTTCTCATAGTCCCCATGGATATATGCCGAGGTAACCATGTACATATCCGGCATGGATATGATGGCATAATCTTTTTCATCACCGGACAGGACTGAGATC
>NZ_JBBMEI010000172.1:0-1672 GCF_040096655.1 Blautia intestinihominis
CTCGGAATAGTTCAGGTTCAGATCCATTGGATTGATATACTGGTCAGATACTGGCGAAACCCGAACTACCTGCCCATACAGTGCCTGCACAAGTGCCGAATATTCGGCTTCTGGATCACAGATAATGATATCGTCTTCCGTGATCAAAAAGCAGTTTGTAATTTCCCTCTTTGCTGAGAAAGACTTACCGGAACCTGGTGTACCAAGAATCAGTCCATTTGGGTTCTTCAGACGCTTCCGATCAACCATGATCATGTTGTTGGATAATGCATTCAGTCCATAATAAAGAGCTTCCCCTTCCTGAAACAGTTCCTGTGTCGTAAACGGCACGAAGATCGCTGTTGAAGATGTGGTAAGCCCTCTCTGAATTTCAATCCGATTGACTCCCAGTGGAATACAGGACATGAGTGCTGCTTCCTGCTGATAATCCAACTGTTTTAAAGAACAGTTATATTTCTGTGCGATTCCCTGCACCTGGAAAATATTATTATCCAGTTTCTGACGCTTCTTTGCTGTATTCATAACCAGAACCGTTACAAGGAACATTCTCTCATTTCTGGACTGCAGATCTTCCAGCAGGTTCTTCGCTTCTTCTCCATAGGTTACAAGGTCCGATGGAAGCACGTCCATATCATAACCGGAACGTACCGCTCGTTTCTGCTCTTCGATCTTCATCTTATCCAAATCTGAAATCTTGCTCTTGATCATCTTGATCGCTGAACTCTGGTCAATAGACTGGATATGGATGTTGACATTAATACTGTCATCTACATCCAGGAAATCTGCAAGCATCCGGTCTGTCAGCTCTGGTGCAAGAATCTGCAGGTAACTTACACTTCCCATCGTTCTTCCCATCAAAAATGTCTGATTCTTGGAAAAGTTAAAGGAAGTCGGTGCAATAAAATCTTTAGTTTTTAATCCAGTTTCCGGCAGCATCTTATACTGGAACTTAAATGGTTCGATCCGATCCTGGTTGAACACATGATACAGAATCTCCAGCCTTTCCAGTCCATTCAAAGAATGTGCCTGTGCTCCCAGAACCTTAAAGTTATTTAAGATATCCGTTTCGATTCTTTCAAGCCTTGGTCTTGCCACCTTCAGGCTTTCTGCTTCGATTCCAAAAGTGATATATTTTGTCTTTACCAGACCATTATTTCCTTTGGAAAGCTGATTTTTCAGCATAGTACGGTACTCTTCACGAATGGCATTGAAGTCATCGTTCTGATCCGGAATATCGATGCTTTTCTCAAATTCTGCCACATCCACCTGCTGATTGATAAAGGACAGCTGCACACTGATGGAAGAATCAAAGTAATTTAAGAAATCACAGTAATTCTCAAATATCGTGGTCTTATCCTCATTTAAAGCAAGCTGATAATTGATGTCATAAAACTGAATTGTCTTGGAGAAAAAGGTCTTTGTCACCTGGCAGATACCATCCTGCAGCATCCGAATATACGGAATACTCTGCTGTGCAGTTGTAGGAATGTTTTTCTGTTTCCTACGGTCCCGTTCCTGTTTCTTCCTACGCTTTTCCTGTTCTCTTTCTTTTCTGCTTTTTTTGTTTTTTCTTTCCTGACGGTTTCTTTTTTCCGCCAGGGACAGACGCTCCTGCTGAGCCTCCTGCTTTGTCTTTTTTGCCATCCGGCACACCCTCCTTTTTTACAAGGGT
>NZ_JBBMEI010000173.1:0-1655 GCF_040096655.1 Blautia intestinihominis
TGGATAGATTCTTACTTTTACTGCCCGATTTATTTTCCTCACCTCGTATTTCTACATGTTTACAAATGATTTCAATTGCCATTTCTGAACAATATGTTCTTTTTTATTATAATACAAGTCATCCATGAGAACAAGTGTTTTCTTTTTTATTTATAAAATTCTTTTGAGCATTTATGCTCAGATCTACAATTCATCTCACTACCTGCAGAGGTAGGAGAATTCTTGTTATATATTATGTTAAAAATGAGTCAGGTAAAGGCTCAGTCAAAACATAAAGGAATTTTGGAAAATGGAGAAGCTGGTCTGTTCAAACTGGAATTAGAGGATGAATCCGACGGAACAAGAAAACTGATGTCTCTGGCACCGGCTATTGAATCTGTTTTGAAAAAAGGCGGCGTTCTTCTGGTAGATGAAATAGAACGGGAACTGCATCCGATGCTTGTGAATTTTATTGTTGCAAAATTTCAGAGTAAAAACAGTAATCCAAATGGAGCACAGATTATATTCACAACGCATAATACAGAGTTGATGAATTTGGAATTGCTAAGAAAAGATCAGATTTATTTTGCTGATAAAAACAGAAATGATGGTTCGTCTGAATTATACAGTGTTACTGATTTTATGACCAAAACAGCAGACAATATTCGCAAAGGCTATCTGGCGGGAAAATATGGAGCTACTCCAGATCTTGAAATTGAGGAGGTCGAATAAATGACCAGAAAGAAACGAGATTGCGGGAGCAGAGGCACCGAAAAGGCCATCATAAGAGTATTCTGTGCGGGAGAGAGTGAACAGGCATACACGGAATATCTGAAGAAAAAATTCAGTGATGTGGCAGTGATCCAATATCCAAAAGAACCAGGACTGTTTGACCGAGCCGAAGACCGATTCAAGAAAGATCCTAAATATAGGGACTATACAGAAGTTATCGATGAAGTATGGTTTTTCTTTGATGTCGAAACTAAAGATGTAAATAAGTGGGATGAACGATATCGTATAATCAAAAAACTTAGAAAACTACGAAAGGATCAGAATATCAGAGTAAGACTGTTAATGACAAGTGGCTGCATAGAATATTGGCTTATGCTACATAAGAAATTGTATGAAGCGATTGAGTATTTAGAAAGGCTTTGATATCTAATATTTGAGTGTAAAATTTATGGTCAAAACTCTCCGACCTGCATACAATAAACCAGACACCACTGCCACACACCGGCAGAAAGCGGGGAAACCATCATAGAGCAGTTCACCAATTACGTAAGACCAGAACTTCTTATCGTAGCCATTGTCTTATATTTCATCGGCATCGCACTGAAACAGACACAGGCGGTAAAGGACAAATACATTCCGCTGATTCTTGGCGGGATTGGAATCCTGATCTGTGCTGTCTACCTGTTTGCGACCTGCACCTGCCACACAAAGCAGGACATTGCAATGGAAATATTCACAGCCATCACGCAGGGAATCCTGGTCGCAGGACTTTCTACATACGTGAACCAGGTAGTGAAACAACTTCACAAAGAAGACTGAGAAAGGGGATGAGCGATCATCCTCTTTTCTTTATCCAATGCGTCGTACCCCCTTGCTTTAGCTCTTAACTTGACCCATATTTATACAAGATAATTTCGATAAGCAAGCAATGAATATAGTACATC
>NZ_JBBMEI010000174.1:0-1625 GCF_040096655.1 Blautia intestinihominis
CCAATGCCCTTGACTTCCTGCCCCTTGACCGTTCCGGCAACCGCCGCTTTATCCCCGTCATGGTGTACCCGGAGCAAGCCGAGGTTCACATTTTGGAGGGCGAAGCTGCTTCCAGAGCCTATATCGGGCAGATGTGGGCGGAAGCGATGGAGATTTACCGAAGCGGCAGGTTCAAGCTGGCTTTCAGCCCCGCCATGCAGCGGTATCTCAAAGAACACCAGCGGGATTTTATGCCGGAGGACACCAAAGCCGGGATGATACAGGCGTATCTTGATAAGTACACCGGGAGCATGGTCTGCTCCAAGCAGCTCTACAAGGAAGCCTTGAACCATGCCTTTGACGAACCGAAGCAATGGGAAATCCGGGAAATCAACGAGATTATGAACCAGTGCATTGACCGCTGGCGGTACTTTCAGAACCCCAGAATGTTTTCCGAATATGGCAGACAAAAGGGCTGGGAGCGTGAAGACCCGGCAACGGACTTATGCAACCCGTCTGAAAAAACAATGGACGGTTTTGTGGAAGTCACAGAACAGATGGAGCTTCCATTCTGAAAATGACAGCCTGTTGCACCCCCTGTTGCTATCCCGTTGCCGAGTCGGTTGCCGGGGAAAACCCCTTATTTCCGCAATGTCATTAAGTTAGTATGACGCATAAAGATCTCTATATCTGAAATGGTATAGGGGTCTTTTTATTTTTCGAAAACAGTTGACATTTATATTAATGTGTGCGGCCGATTTCGCTACGGATTGATAATAAAGGCAGCGAAATCGGCCCTTGTAATTAAGAAAAACTTAATTACAGGGAGGTATCATATGAAACCGAAACACATTAAAAAAGTTTTGATGTCAGAAATCAATAAAGTTGCAAACAATCCGAAGGACTATTGCTTTCATCCTGATACGGACTTTACCCGAAAACGGAAAATTTCTATGAAAGCAATGTTAACAGGAATTATCGGTATGGGAAGCGGCAGTCTTACAAATGAATTAATAGACTTTTTTCACGCTTCCCCTCAAATGCCCACACCATCTGCTTTTTTACAGCAGAGAAGTAAGATTAAGCCTGAAGCTTTCCGTTCCATATTTGACGGCTTTAACGAAACAATTACGAAAGGTTTTTCAGAAAAGATGCCTATATTTGCTGTTGACGGTTCAGACATTCAAATTGCTACAAACCCTGGGGATACTGGATCATATTATCCTGGAAGCAACGGACAAAAAGGATATAATCTTTTACATTTAAATGCACTGTATGAGATTGATTATCATATTTATGCAGATTCAATTATCCAGAAAAGCAAAAATTGTAATGAACATAAGGCTCTTCAGGAAATGGTTGATCGATCGACCATACCAGAAGCTCTTATTATAGCAGACCGGGGTTATGAATCTTATAATAGTATGGCACATATTCAGGAAAAGGGCTGGTACTTCTTGATACGTATTAAAGATGGACATGGAAGTATAAAAAGCAACCTGGAACTTCCAAAAGAAAAGCTTTTTGATCTGAAGATAAATCTTAACATTACAAGGAAACAGTCAAAAGAAGTAAAGGAACTGCTAAAGGATAAGAACCATTATCGGTATCTTCCTTCCAATGTGAATTTCGACTATTTACCTGCA
>NZ_JBBMEI010000176.1:0-1479 GCF_040096655.1 Blautia intestinihominis
TTGTGCGGATACGCACAATCCTACGCTTTCATCTCGGTAATTGAATTGCCGAGGATTCCCGCTTATTGTCCTAAAAATGCATCCACTGAATTAGCTAACTCACGTTTTACAGTCGGAACAGACGGAAAAGCTTCAGAAGCTGTTAGTGGTAAATACGCAATTCAGCAGACTTTCTACATCGGAACAAGTGATGATAAGGCTGGTTCCTTCAAAGATTTAAAAGTTTCTGCTGTTCAGATTAATGCAACTCAGGGTTCTAAATTAGAGGATGCTATGCGTGTTCTGGTTGTAGGCGAAGATGGTTGGGTTGTATGGCAGAAAGGTAACAATGAAACAGCAGGTTGGGTTAAAACATATACTAACACTGATGTTGATCCACAGACCATAAGCGGACAGGGTGTTGCCAAGAATAACTCTGATAGTGTAATTGATTCAGCAATTGCAGCAAAAACATCCGGAAAAGTTGATGTTTTTGTATATTATGATGGTGCTGACGATGATGTTTACACAGATCAGCTTGCTGACTTAACAGGTTGTGGCGTAACAATCACATTTACAGCTACTCCGGTTAATACAGATAATAAAGATGTCAATACCAACAACGATGTAACAGGCGCATAATACATAATTTGCGTTAATTATTAGATATGTTCCCACGGTTGTGGCGTGGGGAACATTTCAAAAAACAGAATCTTCTGGCTTCTGTTTTTTGAAATGTTTTATCTGTCAGGAGTGAGAATATGAAGAATATACAACAATTAAAAAGGGAATTGGCAACAGCAGGTCTGTCTGTAGTAGTTACCGCGGTTGCATTATCATCAGCGACTTATGCCTGGTTTGTGACAAACAACAAAGTAGAGGGAACAACATCTACCATCAGTGCTACAACCAATGGATTTATTCTTCAGATTGGTGAATTGTCAAAAGGTGCACAGCATGGTGGAGAACAGAAATCTCTGGAAGCAACTTCAAAAGGAGCAACTTTAAGTCCGGCTTCTACGGATGATCTGAAAAATTGGTATGTGTGTCAGAGCTTCAATAATCAAGGTCTTGTCACCGATTATTCTGAGCCAGCTTTTGCAACAGGAGCAAATGCCATACCGGGCAATTATGATAAGGATTATTTTGCATTTATAAAAAGTGATTATATTGTTTATACGATTACAGAGACTGGTACGGCAGATGTATATCTGGATGCCAGCGATGGTGCTCCTGTCACAATTACAGCAAAGGGTGGGGATGGTTCCAAGACGGTTACAGCTTCCATACGTGTTGCGATCACTACGCAGGCAGTCGCGGTAGACGGAAAAACTCCTGTTGGAGAAGAAACGCTCCGGGTAGTATATGCAAAAGACAACGAAACAGGTGAAGGAAATGACAGTACTGCAAAAGCCGGATGGACAAGATCAGGTTCCGCTTCCCACGGACAACTCTCACATCCGCGACCTTTCTTCTTCCATGATCCCGGACAGCAGCCTT
>NZ_JBBMEI010000177.1:0-1408 GCF_040096655.1 Blautia intestinihominis
ACCGAGCCAGACCCTCAAATGGATCGAGAGCGGTAAGATGCCAAGCGAACAGGACGTAGAGATCCAGGGAACCGAGCCGTACATCGTAGGCGGTCATACAGCCAGCGGTTTCTGGGTAGATACCAGAAGAGAAACCACCATTCACGGACTTTATGCAGCCGGTGATGTGGCAGGCGGATGTCCTCAGAAATATGTGACCGGTGCTCTGGCAGAGGGCAAGATCGCCTCTCTCGCGATCATCGAACAGTTAAAAGATGATCATAACGAAGAAACATCCGAAATCGAAAAACAGGCACAGACGATCATTAAAGATTACGAAAAGATCCGCAAGGCACAGAACGGTCTGTTTACCATCGACGAACTGGAAGAAGCCATGCAGAAAGTCATGGACGAATACGCAGGCGGAATCGCCAGCAACTATCAGTTCAATGAGAAAAAGCTGGATCTTGCAGAAGAAAAGATTGTAAGACTGAGTGAACTTGCCGATCAGGTCGGTGCAGAAGATATGCATGAACTTCTTTTTGCATACGAATTAAAAGAAAGACTTCTCGTCTGTCAGGTGCTGATCGAACACCTCAGAAACAGAAAAGAAACCAGATGGCATTCTTTCAATGAGAATCTCGATCATCCGGAAACAGACCAGAATTTTGAAAAATACGTAAATTCCAGAATGGAAGACGGCAAGATCCGCATTCTGTTCAGGGATCTGGTAAAGGGGGATACTTATGAGCATACGAATTCGTGAAGACCGATGTGTCGGCTGCGGTAAATGTCAGGAAGTATGTCCTGGCACCCTGATCCAGATCAAAGACAAAAAAGCGGTCATGAAATACCCGAAGAACTGCTGGGGCTGCGTTTCCTGCGTAAAGGAATGTAAGATGGGAGCTATTGAATTTTATCTTGGCGCAGACATCGGCGGCATGGGTGGAACCATGAACGTTACCCAGAAAGGTGATCTCCTCAACTGGAACATCACCAGATCTGACGGCAGTGAACTGGTCATCAGCGTTGACCGGCGAAATTCCAATAAATATTAGTACAGGAGTAGAACTATGAGCGGATTATCACATTTAGATGAACTGGAAGCAGAAGCAATATATATCATCCGGGAAGTGGCAGCAGAGTGCGAAAAACCTGTTATGCTTTATTCCATCGGAAAAGACAGCTCAGTGATGCTTCATCTCGCACTGAAAGCCTTTTATCCGGAAAAACCACCTTTCCCGTTTTTACATGTAAACACAACCTGGAAATTCCGGGAAATGATCGAATTTCGTGACAAGACAGCCAAAGATCTTGGAATCGAGATGCTGGAATATATCAATGAGGACGGTGTGAAGCAGGGAATCAATCCTTTTGACAACGGATCCGCTTATACCGATATCATGAAGACACAGGCTCTGAAACAGGC
>NZ_JBBMEI010000178.1:0-1379 GCF_040096655.1 Blautia intestinihominis
CGCGGACAAAAACCGAAACGTGATGCTTTTTATGACTTTAAAAACAGGAAGCTGACATCTGATGTCCTGGATGACCTAAATTACCAGTTTATGCGGCGGCTGCAGAAAGAAGGGCTGGTCACATTAAAAAAACTTTTTATTGACGGTACAAAGATAGAGGCAAATGCAAACCGTTATACTTTTGTATGGCGCGGAAGCATCAATTACCATCTAGCAGGACTTCTGGACTTTATCGACCAGCTTTTTGAAAAATATAATTCTTTTTTGCAGGAGAATGATTATGGAACAAAGTACGAGCTGGGAAATGCACAGATGTTTGTGATCGAAGGGATGGATAAAGTCCGGGAAGTGATCGAAAAGAACAGAAAACGAAAGCTTGTAAAACATAAAAAGCTTTCAAATAACCGTATTATAGAGATCGATAACTGTTCACCGCTTGAAATACGGAAACTCCAGAACAATCTCACGATGATCGTAGACAACGAGGGAATCGAATTCGTTTACGGAAAAGGAAAAAGAAAACCTGCACTTCAACAGCTGCATGAGGAACTGGAACAATGCGGAAAACGACTGATGGAATATAAAGAATGCTTTGAGATCATGGGAAAAGACAGAAACAGTTATTCCAAAACAGATCTGGAAGCGACTTTTATGCGTATGAAAGAAGATCACATGCTGAACGGACAGTTAAAACCAGCATATAATGTTCAGATCGCGGTAGAGAATTATTTTATCGTACATGGATATGTAAGCAGCGACCGCACCGATTATAATACCCTGATCCCGGTCCTTGAAAAACATAAGAATGCTTTCGGGAGTATTCTGGAAGAAGTAACTGCGGACAGCGGGTACTGTAGTGAAAAAAATCTGCTTTATTTAAAACGGAATGAAATATCCAGTTATATAAAACTGCAGGATCATGAAAAGCGAAAAACACGCGCTTATTCAGAAGATATCAGTAAATATTACAACATGAGGACAGGGATCTTTGAAGATGAACAGTTCTATATCTGCCATGACGGACGTGAACTGCGGCATCTCAGGATAGAGAGCAAAGAGCAGGATGGATATACACAGACCTTTGAGGTATATGGTTGTGCAGACTGTAGCGGATGTGAACATAAAGCGCGTTGTCTGTATAAGTATGATGCGGAAAAAGATGCCGAAAAGAACAAAGTCATGAAGATCAATGAACAATGGGAGGAACTGAAAGAAAGATCGCATGCCAATATCCAGAGTGAACGCGGGATCCTGAAACGCCAGACACGTTCCATTCAGACGGAAGGACATTTTGGAGATATCAAGGAAAATGAGAACTTCCGGCGTTTTAATTACCGTTCGGCAGATAAGGTATATAAAGAATTCATGCTGTATGCTAT
>NZ_JBBMEI010000179.1:0-1330 GCF_040096655.1 Blautia intestinihominis
CTATAAATGAGCAAATTTGAAAAAATGCACAAAATTATCCTGCTAATTTCATAAATGCTTCAAAATCATCACTTGCTTTTGCACATAGGAATAGATACTGATACTTTTCCTGATGAACGGCACTACAGATTCGATGATATCCATCTTGAAAAGACCGATATCCGCCAGTTCCTGTGACACAAATATAATGTGTCAGTGACATCAACAGCCAGTACCTCTGTATTCCCTTTGAGGAGCGTATCTGGTATGTATCCAGGGCCAGATGGTTTTTGCATTGCCTGAAAAATATCTCAATCGGCCATCGACAAACATAACAGGAAAGGATCTCCTGTGTAGATAAGGATACATTTGTGCTAATGAAAGCACGTAGTGCTTTAGGATTACCAAATGCTTTTTCAGGATAGCTTAAAAGAACAACTGCATTTTCTATGCCGCTGAGGTTTCCCTCATACCGGTACACATAATAGTTGCGTTTTTTGACTGTGACGAGGTCAAATCCTTTATGTGTTGTGGATCGTTCAGCAGCCAGTTCACTGAGTTTCTTTTTCATTCCTGATGGATACAGCAGACGGTTTGTTTTCAAAGCACCAATGGTATGGAACCCTTTCTGTACAAAAGTATTGATTATTTTTTCAGAAACATACCAGCAGTCACAAAGGAAATAAGACATTACTGGTGGAACAGGCAGTTCCTTTGCAATATTTTGTACAATATCAATCTTGGAAATTGATTTATTGTACATTACAAAAGCATAGTTCAGGACAATGCCGTTACAGGAAAGCATAACAGCTACTGCCTGATGTCCGTAGTCCTGTTTCCCCTTTAAATGGGATTGGTGAAAGTACGCATCTTCAATCGGATGCAGAGCCTGTGACGAAGGCTTTGTCTTTGAAGCTATCGTATCGTCTACAATGCAGAAAACAGGCTTTCCGGTGCGTGCTGCTTCTGAATAAATAATCTCTATAACAGAACGTTTTAACGTATCTGAAAGTAGAGAATCATCCCATTTCCCTGAATTAAGGAAATGTGCAATCGTAGTTCTGTGACAGGAACTGTTTTTAGCAAAATCCGTGGTTTTTCCATGATATCCTGAAATGAAAATGCTGATCAGGATACTTATAAGGTGGTTTATCACCCGGTTCGAATAAAATTTGCATAAATTTAATTTCTTAAGCTGGTTGTATATGAATGCGGAATGATGTATAGTATTTGCGAGAGACACCTTCTTTCGTAAATGTTGCAAATGTTTGTTTAGGCACTTTCATTATACAACACACGGAATCGAGGTGTCTTTCTTTTATGCAAAATCACGAACTTGCTCATTTATAGT
>NZ_JBBMEI010000180.1:0-1249 GCF_040096655.1 Blautia intestinihominis
GGTCAAGCAGAAAGGGCACAGGGCGGATGCCTTGGCACTAAGGGCCGAAGAAAGACGTGATAAGCTGCGATAAGCTTCGGGGAGGAGCAAATATCCATTGATCCGGAGATTTCTGAATGGGGAAACCCACACGAGGAAACCTCGTGTATCCATACGCCAATCCATAACGTATGGAGGGGAACCCGGGGAACTGAAACATCTAAGTACCCGGAGGAAAAGAAAGAAAACTCGATTCCGTAAGTAGCGGCGAGCGAACGCGGAAGAGCCTAAACCAGATCGCGTGCGATCTGGGGTTACGGACTGCATTTAAGATTCTGTGATGTTAGTAGAACGGTTTTGGGAAAGCCGGCCAGAGAGGGTGAAAGCCCCGTACACGAAAACAGAGCAGACTGAGCAGGATCCAGAGTACCGCGGGACACGAGAAACCCTGCGGGAAGTAAGGGGGACCACCCCCTAAGGCTAAATACCACTTAGTGACCGATAGCGCATAGTACTGTGAAGGAAAGGTGAAAAGGACCCCGGGAGGGGAGTGAAAGAGAACCTGAAACCCTGTGTCTACAAGCTGTGGGAGTGCTTTATATGCACGACCGCGTACTTTTTGTAGAACGGTCCGGCGAGTTGCGCTCACTGGCAAGGTTAAGATCTTAAGGATCGGAGCCGTAGGGAAACCAAGTCTTAACAGGGCCAGAGTCAGTGGGGGCAGACCCGAAACCGGGTGATCTATCCATGTCCAGGTTGAAGCTGCCGTAAGAGGCAGTGGAGGACCGAACCCACATCCGTTGAAAAGGGTGGGGATGAGGTGTGGATAGGGGAGAAATTCCAATCGAACCCGGAGATAGCTGGTTCTCCTCGAAATAGCTTTAGGGCTAGCCTTGGTAGAGATTTGCGGAGGTAGAGCACTGAATTTCCTAGGGGGCGTCAAAGCCTACCGAAGAATATCAAACTCCGAATGCCGTGTAATTACTTACCAGGAGTCAGACTACACGAGATAAGTTGGGTGGTCAAAAGGGAAAGAGCCCAGACCTTCAGTTAAGGTCCCAAAGTGTGCGTTAAGTGGAAAAGGATGTGGGATTTCGAAGACAACCAGGATGTTGGCTCAGAAGCAGCCATTCATTCAAAGAGTGCGTAATAGCTCACTGGTCGAGAGGTCCTGCGCCGAAAATGTCCGGGGCTGAAACGCACCACCGAAACTAAGGAATCTAGTAATAGATTGGTAGAGGAGCATTGCATGCGGGATGAAGCAGTACCG
>NZ_JBBMEI010000181.1:0-1219 GCF_040096655.1 Blautia intestinihominis
GCAGATTCTGTTACCAAAACAGCTACGGAAGGCACAAAAGAGTTTTATACCATTTCAACTAAGAGTGGTAAGATTTTCTATCTGATCATCGACAATTCAAAATCTCAGGATAATGTGTATTTCCTTACCGAAGTTAGTGAAAAAGATCTGATGAACTTTACACTTTCTGATTCGGTGATACTTCCGGAAGTAGATACGGTTTATGCAGAACCAGAGAAAAAAGCAGAGGAAGAAAAGCCGGAAACGACAGAGTCAGATGAGAAAGATAAGGTAGAGGATGATATTCAGATGCCTGAAGATAAAAGTCCATTTGGAACGTATCTTTTGATTGCACTGGTTGCAGTCGGAGCTGCGGCAGGAGGATATTACTTCAAAGTCTATAAACCAAAGCATGAATATGATGACGAGGATGAGATGGAAGAGGATGAAGATGAATCCGAAGATTCAGAGTCTGAAAAGCGGGAAGTAGACGATGCAGATGAGCAGGAAGAAAGTACAGAACCGGAAATCCTGAGAGATGAAGATTTTGACGATAATGTGCTGGAAGATGAAGAAGAGGAGGAAGGGCGATGATTGAGTGCGGAATAAGAAATATCAGATTATATACGCTGATCCGCCTTGGCAGTATAACAGGAAGGCGGGGCAGGGAATTGCCGCAGACCATTACCCGACCATGAGTTTGCAGGAAATCTGTGATCTTCCAGTTGGAAAATTAGCGGATAAAGATTGTGTTTTATTTCTCTGGGTCACTTTTCCACAGCTGAGAGAAGGATTAAGTGTGATTCAAGCATGGGGATTTCAATACAAGACAGTAGCGTTCGTGTGGGTAAAGAAGAATAAAAAGGCAGATACTTTGTTTCTTGGTCTGGGACACTGGACAAGGAGCAATGCTGAAATTTGTTTGCTTGCAACGAAAGGGTCTGTTCATAGGAAATCAGCATATGTTCGACAGATTATTTTATCACACATTGAAAGACACAGTAAAAAACCAGATGTGGCAAGAGATAGAATTGTTGAGCTTATTGGTGATGTACCGAGAATAGAATTATTTGCACGACAGACAACACCTGGGTGGGATGTCTGGGGAAATGAAATACAGTCAGATATAGAAATGAAAAGTGAGGAAGAAATAGAATGAAAGCATTAGTGATTGCAGAAAAGCCATCGGTTGCGATGGCACTGGCTTCCGTGCTTGGAGCCAGAACAAGAAAAGATGGCT
>NZ_JBBMEI010000182.1:0-1197 GCF_040096655.1 Blautia intestinihominis
TTTTTGATTGGTTTTATTTTGGACAGCTTTCTGCATTCGGCACCAGCTGTTTGCGGAACTGTGAAGGGGAAATGCCACACTGTTTTCGGAAAAAGCGGCTGAAATATAATGGATTCTCGTACCCGACCAGGTTGGCTATTTCTGTGATATTATAATTGGTCGTTTCCAGAAGCATTTTTGCATTGGTAAGCCTCAGAGACTGCACGTATTGAGCAGGTGTAGTATTGGCATACTGACGGAAGTTCTGGATGAACCAGCTGATACTCATATTGTGGGAAACAGCATAGTCCTCAATACTTATAGGTTTATTATAATGCATCCGAAAGTACTGTGCAGCCTGTTCCATATCGTTCATGTTCTGAAGGTTCTTCTTACGTGGCTTTTGCAGTGCTATTCTATGGAGGCTGATCAGGAGAATCGTGAAATAATTTATCAGCATCTCCTCGTAATCAATTCGCTGCAGATTCAGTTCCTCGATCATAGACATAAATAGATTTTTGTACTCAATGGAGATACCGGTATAAATAATGCGGGTATCGTCGGCAATCCCATATCTTCTCAGAAAGTTCTTTACATTATTTCCAGTAAAGTGAACCCAGTAAACTTCGGTCTGATCCGCTCCATAATAATAGCGTTGTTCCTCACGTGGACGGTAGAGTACCATATTGCCGGCTTCTACAACAGTAGGTTTTCCATCAAAATAAAAATGTGCCCGTCCGGATGCGATGTAAAGAAGCTGATAATCAAGCCGGCCTTTCGGGCGGTGGGTAGGAAGCTTTTCTACGGTGTATAGATGATAAGTACCGCAGCTTCCAATAAACAGGGGATGTTTTTTATCCATAAAATCAACCCTGGATTTGTGATAGTATGCTGATAATGTATACAAGTAATGTCTTCCTTGTCATATTGCACAAAATACAACAATATGAATTGTGCAATTTTACGATTCTACAAAATATTGTTAAAAAATAGTTGGCTATTATGTAAAAGTATAACATTTTGTGCATGTTTTGGCGAATGTTGTTTATGTATTTTTTTATAATAAAAAAGTATAATGATAGTACGACAAAAGCAAAATATCTGGGATTTGCTTTTTATTATCAATTTCAGGAAAAGAAATATAGGATGAAAGTTCCGAAAAAGTCATTGGATAAAGTAAAGAAGAAAGTCAGGAAACTTACGAGCCGCAAGTGGAGC
>NZ_JBBMEI010000183.1:0-1078 GCF_040096655.1 Blautia intestinihominis
TCTGAAACTCTTCATTTCCCTTGTTTTTCAGATAACCAATCCAGCTTTCATCCGTAAGTTTCAGTTCATTTTGGAGTTTCAGCTGACTTAAAATACCGCCATTTCCTGTTCCAATATCTATTTTCCCTTTGAAATGTTGCATCATTTTATCGCCTTTTTCCGCATAATATATAGTAAAAAACATCTGGGCTGTTACCATCGGCTCATCCGTCCTCGGATTACGGTCTGCGTACCATTCCTTATCCTTCTGTGCAGTACGGGAATCCAGATCTGAGAGCTTCTGACAGCGTGGTTCCATCAGCTCTCGCTTTTCACAGTAATTCACATACACCATCGGCTCTGTTTCTTTGGATATATCTGGTGCGTAGGATTTCAGCCGTTCCAGCAAAACACCTGCCCACACGGACTGCTCACAGTCTTCTTCAATCACATCCTTCAGAAAGGAAATATAAGAACCAACATTTCCACTTTGCAGATCCAGCATGACTTCCTGTATGGTATCCTGCCCTGGCTCTACATGGTCCCGATAGTCATACGGATCGAAGTCTTCCGCAATCTCATCCAATGCTGCTGCCAGTTCTTCTGTTGTCATTTTTTTCGGATACATTGCCTCACGCACATCCTGAATCGGGATATATTTATAATCAGGCAATGCTTTATGAATCTTCTCCAAACCTTCACGCACCACCGGCTGATCTTTTAAAAACCGCACATTATCCAAGAAGTCGCCGTGTATCGTTGTTCCCATTACAATTAACAGTTCTGTTTCATCAAACAAGCTATCCTCCGGATCACGATAAATAATCCCCATTCCACTGCCTTTATAAGCGTTTTCCGGATCTTCTCTGTACTTCTCATAGATTGCTGCGATTTCTTTCACATCTGTGCTTTTCTCATAAGCTCCCATATCATGAATTTCATCACATTCTGCAGCATAATATTCCAGATAAGCTTCTTTCTTAGGCGGCATATTATTGAGTACATTATCAATCATGTTATAATTGGCCTCTTCCAGTTCCTCCACCTTTGCCAATGGCTTATATTCGCCCTGGCTTTTCTGAATCTCTGCCATTACAAC
>NZ_JBBMEI010000184.1:0-1070 GCF_040096655.1 Blautia intestinihominis
CGCAAATCATCGGAGAACCACTCGTCCCGGACTGCCAGCAGACGGAAGAAAGTGGACTTGCCAGCCCCCTGACCGCCGACCAGACAGAGCATGATTTCAAACTTGCACCCCGGCTGAAAGGCTCGTGAGATTGCACCCAGCAGGAACAGCTTCAATGCTTCATAGGTGTAATCGTCTGCGTCAGCCCCCAGAAAGTGCCGCAGGCAGAAGCGGATTCGCTCTGTCCCGTCCCACACAAGGGAACTTAAATAATCCCGGATGGGGTGGTACTTGTTTTCATTCGCCACAATCCCGATGGCGTTATCAATCTTTTTCTCATTGGTAAGCCCGTAGGTTTCTTCCAGATAGAGAAGCAGATACTTCATATCTGTATCGTTCAGGGCGGTGCTTTCCCTGTGGAAGCCGATGGGCTTTATGATGTCCTTGCGGTCAGTCAGGATGTTGTATGCGATAGCCCCGGAAAGCAGCGGGTCACGCTGGAATACAGTCAGGCAGTTCCGTATGCTCTGACGGACACCGCCTTTCTCGGTAGTTTCCAGCCCCTCCTTGATTTCCTCAATGCTCTGGGGTGGCTGCATGGCGTTCATGGTGTTTTTTAGTTCTTGCTGCGTCTGCGGCGGCAAGCTCTGCCATTCGCTGTTCAAGCTGTATCACATCCTTTCCGTAGTCCGTAATCAAAGCCGCTTTTTCCTCTGTTTCCCCGAACAGCAGCACATCCAGCAGATACTCCACTTGGTCTTGCTTCTGTAAGGCTTCTATAAACCGGGGATGAAAGGCTTCCTCCGGGGAGTGTGGGGCGTAGTCCGTTCTCCATGCCCGAAGCAGATGGAGATAATCGGCAAGAATACGGAAGCAGCGGTTCTTTGCTTCCTGAAACTGTTCCTCCGGGGATTTCTGCCGGGGCTTTGGTTTTTTTTCCTTTCCCGGCGGTTTCCAGTCCTCATAGGAAAGCCCGAAGTCCTGTGCCAGCTGTACGGCGGCTTCTTTCTTTCTCAGCCCATACAGGGCGGCGGCAAAATCAATCACATCCCCATCCGCACCGCAGCCGAAGCAGTGGTAACGCCGATCCA
>NZ_JBBMEI010000185.1:0-1045 GCF_040096655.1 Blautia intestinihominis
TGCAAAAGTAACTTCGACCTATATGGAATTTACTCTTGCATTTGGTCCAAAACCGGAATTTAGTTTTTCATTTAAGTCTCGGGATAGATACCCCGAAAAACGTGATTCCGCGGATCAGATAATCCGGCCACTTGTTCTGATATACCGCGGAGAGGATTCCGCATGGTATGGAGAACAGGATCATCAGAAGAAGCGCGAAGAGCGACATCTGAAGGGTCGGCCAAAAACATTTCATCAGTTTCTCAGTTACAGGAACTTTAAATGCATATGAAGTTCCCATGTCTCCGGTAAGTACTCCTTTTACCCAGGAACCGTACTGCACCAGAAACGGCTGGTCAAGGCCCAGTTCATGTCTCGTCTGTTCGAGAAGTTCCGGTGTCGGCAGGTTACCACACTCTGTCAGCATGATCTCCGCCGGGTCACCTGGTGAAAGGTAAGTAAGTCCAAATGTAAAGAAACTTACACCGATCAGAACGATCAGGATCTGCAGAAGCCTTTTTCCAAATTGTTTTTTTGACATTGTTTCTCCTTCCTACATTGTAGAGGTTTTGTTACTGTTTACTTCGTTCACAGTATCAGCGACTTTAACTGGATCAGATTCAATTTTAAAAATGGCAGGGGAAATACACCTTTGAATAAAAGCGCAGAAAAAAACATCCGTAAACAACATAATACGGACGTTTGCACAAAAAAAACAATGTTTCCTATCTACCGTAAGAATCATATCTGATCATCCATAAGCAGGTCTCCTGACTTAAGATCTTTGCTCCGAAACTCCTTCCCAGACTGGCGACTGCCACTCCAGTGGATTATGTTTCGCAACTCCCTATCACAGTGACGGGATCGTACCGGAATTCGACCGGTTTCCCTTTTAATCCGTGTATTTAAAATAAAAATATTTTACTGGAACTTATAGAGGCTAGTTCAAAACCAACAAATGTTATTTGATTTGCTTTTCAAGCATATATCTATAAATGAGCAAATTTGAAAAAATGCACAAAATTATCCTGCTAATTTCATAAATGCTTCAAAATCATCACTTGCT
>NZ_JBBMEI010000186.1:0-1037 GCF_040096655.1 Blautia intestinihominis
CAGCTTTTATACTCTTTATATCCACTTCTGTTTGTTGTACTGTATGGCAATATATGTGCTCCCGGACATATATAACAATCATAGTATTCATCATATGCGAATTCGTGTTTTCCGAAAAAGTCTTCTTTGGTCTTGGGACGGGTATACGGAAAAAGTGGTTGGATTCCATCTTCCAACAGCTGATGGGCGATTGCCGGAGTTTTATATCCTGCATCTGCAACTACCATCTGCGGATTCAGTTTAGATATCTTATCGTATAATGCTTTAAAAGTACGACTGTCATGCTCATTACCAGGATGTACTGTATATCCAAGGATCCAGCCATGTTTATCACATGCAGTTTCTACTGCATATGCAAAAACATGTTTATGTTCTCCTTTTCGAAACCATCCACTTTCCGGATCACTGGTACTGCATTTCTGCGTTTTTACATCTTCAGGAATTTTCTCTTCTTTGGAATCTTTATTGTTTCCATTTCCACCGGATGCCGGTGGCTGATTATCATCTTTTTTCTTTAATGGTTTCTTTCCATGTGCCAGGCGGTCTTTTTCAATCTCTTTATTTAATTCTTCTTCATACCAGAGCGCCTGTTCATGTGCAACTCTTTTCCGCATTTTTTTACTGTTTGCACAGGCTTTTACATGTGTTGCATCCACGAAGATCTGTCCTGTATTTACAAGATTATATTTCATACAGTCTTCCAATATCTTTGAAAAGATCTGCTCAAAAAGGTCTGTGTCTTTGAAACGGCGGGTATAATTCTTTCCAAATGTAGAAAAATGAGGTATCGGATCTAGCATGTCCAGTCCAAGAAACCAGCGGTATGCAACGTTTACCTCGATCTCTTTCATGGTCTGCCGCATGCTTTTTATTCCATAGAGATACTGAATGAATGGTATCTTTATCAGCATAACGGGATCCATACTGGGACGGCCGTTATCCGGACAGTATTTTTCTTCAACCAGATCATAAATAAAGTTCCAATTGATTGCTTTATCAATCAATCGCAGCATATGGTTTTGAGGTACCATGTCATC
>NZ_JBBMEI010000187.1:0-1003 GCF_040096655.1 Blautia intestinihominis
GAAGACCGATGGCTCTAACTATTACCAGTTTACACCATCGGTCTTCTTAAGTCCAGCTAACCCTTGAACAGTAACGATAAGGTTAATAAGCCAGCAAATTTGTTTATGTTGGTATTGAATGAATTGAAGTAAATAGAGTATAATGTCCATGAGCAATGTCTCCTTTGGTAGTGTTGCTTGTGGTGATTGCATTATACCAAAAAAGAGGTCATTGCTCTTTTTATTGCGAACTCCCATAAAATCAAGGTTTAAACAATAAAAATCAGGTAGTAATTTGACACTACCAGTAAAAAAGAAAGGATAAAAAAATGAGAAAAAAGATTCTGAAAGTGTTTTTTGTGATATTGACAGGTATCACGGTGACCCTGACAGGATGTGAATTGTCAGGAAGCAACGAATCCGCGCAAACGGAAAGCGAAAGTGGTAAGGATGCTGTAAAGTTTATTCCAAATCTTACTACGGCTGTTACCAGGAAGCCAACGCCCACAGCTGTGGCAGCAAATCCAGGAGACAGTGTGCAGAATCAACAGTCTGGAAATAACGCAGAAGCGGAAATTTACCAAAGCCAGGGAGATCCCGCAGATCAGGAATCTGCACAGGAAGAAACTTATGATACCCAATATATCACTGGTAATATTCTGTATTCCGATGAAAATACGATAACAGTAGAAGTGGGCGAATCAGGAAATTATTATAATATGGTTTTTAATATAGAAAACGCCGTCCTGAATATAGCTAATGGGAGTGCTGTACGATCCGGACTGAATGTTGACCTGGAGTATTATAGTCAGAATAACGTTAATATAGTAATCATGCTTACGAGTGATGGGGAGGAATATTTACCTTCCAGTACATTAGAGGAAGCGCAGAAAATGGCCGACGAATATGTACCTGATGTGAGTGAATCGGAAAACGAAGATTTTGAAGATACCCCTCCCAGTGAATATTAGATTTTCTCGGAAAAGGCACTGCATATGCAGCGCCTCAGACTGTAGACAAACAT
>NZ_JBBMEI010000188.1:0-988 GCF_040096655.1 Blautia intestinihominis
ATCTCTGGATTTTTGCACAGAGGGTCGAATATTTTTCCCACTCCGTTCAGACTGGCGGGGAGACTTATCCACAAGGTGTTCTTCTTTTTCCCCCTGTTTTCTTCCCATCTGCACATCACTGGCACGGTTACTGACACGAACAGAAGATTTATCTGTCAGGTTTTCTTCTACCAGACCATCCTTTGTCATCTTCTGGACTTTCTTGTCCCTGACTTTCATTCTCTGTTCTGCCACTACTTACTCCTCCTTCTTCGGATACCCTTTCCCTGCCTGCAATAAGCAGAGAAAAGCGATGCCGAAAACAGCACCGCCACTAAAAGTTAATACATATGAAATTACTCGTAACATTGTTTTCTCCTTTGATTTAACCTGCTTCAGAGGTCTCCTCTAAGCGGGTTGTCATGATTTTATAGAGGGAATTCTTCGGGAATCTGTCTACAAATGGGATAATGACATTTCCATAGAACAGAAGTCCTTCCCCCTCATTACTGTTGGTTACATAGGACAGCTGGGTTGGTGAGATATTCAGCTGCTTTGCCAGAATCTGCCTGTCTCCGGAAGCCTGGTTCAGCATATAAATAAAATCTGAATTTTCAAATATATTCTCTATCTCCCTGGAAGACAATAAATCTTTTATATTCTGGGTGATTCCAGTTGGAATACCACCCCATTTACGAAATCTCTTCCATATCTCCACACTATAAGCTGCGGTCTGCTCTTCCTTCAAAAGAAGATGGAACTCATCCACATAGTATCTGGTGGACTTATGAGCAGAACGGTTCATTGTTACCCTGTTCCAGACCTGATCCTGAATGACAAGCATCCCAATCTTTTTCAACTGTTTACCAAGTTCCTTGATATCAAAGCAGACAATACGGTTATTAATATCCACGTTTGTCTGATGGTTAAACACATTCAGAGAACCTGTAACATAGATTTCCAACGAAGTGGCCAGTCGCTGTGCTTCCGGCTCTTCCTGTTTTCTCAG
>NZ_JBBMEI010000189.1:0-961 GCF_040096655.1 Blautia intestinihominis
TTTGCATTTACTATTTTGGAATGACTGCTGACAGCAGCAAAGTCAAATCCACTTTTGCTTTCCTTAATGAAGTTTTCTATCTTGCCCCTGCCACAATAAAACTGGATGATCTGATAAGGTTCCATATCCATGTTTGTAACAATAAAGGTGTACATGTGTGTCAGCTGTCCGTATGGTTTCTCAATTTTGAAAACTACACGTCTTGGATATTTCCATGAACCTGCCTGATACATAAATTCGCCATAAGTTACTGCATAGCTGATCTGATCCTTTTGAGTGGCTTGGTACAAATCTTCCTCTTTATCTGAAGCCAGGCAATGAGTGCGGGATTCTGTTTTAAACGGATAGCATAGGAGCAACCATTACTCTCACAGGTTTCATAAAGTTTTGGGGAAGAGAATCCGCTGTCGCCACGAAGATAAGTTTTAATGCCCCTTTCCAGGTATTCCTGAAAAATAGATTCCATAAATTTATCTGCCCCATTGCTGCAATGGAGCGTTCCATCGCGGAGTTCCGCTTTTATCAGGTCTCCAGTCAGTCCGTCATAGCATAGTAATGGATGATATCCCTAAGATTTTTATCAATGCCATCAAACTGTACCAGAGTATCTTCATCCATACGGTTGAAAAATCTTGATAATGTTGGCTGCGATGCCAGACTTTCTTTATCAAGAATGACATTGAAAACAGGATCCAGAGTCAGTTCATCCGCACAGTCATCCTGAAAATATGCAGAGATGATCTGATAGATCATCTGTAATAAGTTTTCATGGTCTTTGTGAAACCGGATAGACTTATCATTGGTTTTAAACTTCTTTTTGATCAGCTTTGTAAAGCCGATCTTTGCAACGAATTCTTTTATCAAAAGAAGACCTGCATCGGAGGATAGATCACCTCCATCAAAATTTATTTTAATTTGCCTATTGCTTTGAAGTGAAAAGGTGTTTACAATACTCATAAAG
>NZ_JBBMEI010000191.1:0-877 GCF_040096655.1 Blautia intestinihominis
ACTGGTACTGCCAGCCAGTATGCGGAAGCAACAGGTGGACACCATTCGCTTAAAGCTGATAAAGATTGCTGCAAGGGGTAGTCTGTACATTTTGGGGGATGATTCGATTGAATTCAAGGAAACTGTTTCAAGGCTTTGCAGTATTGAGCATTCTTATATGCTCATGAATAATTCAGGATAAGTATACAGAATCTGTGTTCTGGAATCCATCACATACTGCAGCTGCTCGTAATATGGGCAGTCCTCATAAGTCTCGTGCATGCATCTTCGCAGCGTTCTCTCGCTGATCTCCCAGATATCTGAGAGGCTTTCGTCAGAGGTTTTTACACTGGTACTTACTTCCAGAGGATATCCTGTTTCCTGATAATCAAAGCGCTGTAATGTAAGCGGCTCTGCTCCTGTTTTGATGTGAAGCTGTACAAAACGGAAAGTACGGAACCAGAATGGCTCGTAGATTTCCGGATCATCCTGTGTTCCCAGACCTGCTGCATGATAATTGTCCTGATAGCCTTCCAGATGTCCGTTTTTCTGATCCAGACGATCTTTTTTGAGTGCCACATGATCCTGTCCGACATGCTCTTCCTGCACATAAGCTTCTGCATAGGTCAGGGTAATATCTGCACTTTTTCCTGCGGATAAAACGAGAGAAATGTAGCCTGTCATCTCTTCACCGGCACTGATCTCTACGATTTCTTCTGTATCTGACGGGATCCAGATTCAGTTTGAATTTTCGAGAAATTTCATTTGTTTATGTTCCTTTCGTGTGATCGTTTGTATCAAAATCTTTGTTTAAGCTGCATTCATTTATTTCCTGTTTTCTGTCTGACAGGGCTTTCTTTACTTTGTTCTTTCTGCCTTAAGTGAATCAACAACTCTA
>NZ_JBBMEI010000192.1:0-833 GCF_040096655.1 Blautia intestinihominis
TACAGGGCGGCGGCAAAATCAATCACATCCCCATCCGCACCGCAGCCGAAGCAGTGGTAACGCCGATCCAGCTTCATACTTGGGGTTTTATCGTGATGGAACGGGCAGCAAGCCATCCTGTTCCGACCTACATGGATTCCATAATGCTCCGCAGCCTGTCTGGTTGTGACGGACTGCTTCACAGCTTCAAATACATTCAAATCTATCCCTCCTTAAAAAGAAAAAGCACCTGACATTCTCTGATTGAAAATGGCAAGTGCCTGTTAAAGTTCCATATCCTGTTGTCTGTGTTTCGTCTGTTCCTGGGTGGTGCTTTGTGCTTTTTTCTCGTTCGCCTTATCCTGTAAGACTTCTTTGATGGGCTGCTTCTTGGGCGGCTCTTTGCTTTCTTCTGTGCCGGGTGTGGCTTTCCGTACCCAGTAGCGGATGTCCCGCAGCTTCTTCAAATCCTCCTGTACCTCGGTCAGTGGTACTTTCAGCTCTGCGATTTCGCTGAGAAGCGTTTCCTGCTCCTCTTGCAGCTCCTTTTGGGTACTGTCCTTATCGTCTGGGTGCTTGGCAAGGTGGGCAGCGGCTTTCTCATACCGGACAACCTCCGGGGTTTCCTGTTTGAATTTCTCCTTTGTTTTCTTAAAAAATATCTTCTGGTACTTCTCATAGACAGGCTTACATTCCTTGCAGTCTATCCGGCTGGCGAGAATTCCGTCAATCACTTTGCTGCGGGTTTCCTTTGGCTTCATCTGATTGCGGTAATCTGCGGCTGATTTCCCGGAAGATTCCAGAAATGCTTCTAAGTCCTCCACAGTGGAAAGCCCCTTTTGCCGGAGATAGGA
>NZ_JBBMEI010000193.1:0-816 GCF_040096655.1 Blautia intestinihominis
ATAATTTGCATTATGAGAAGTTCCAGGATGGAACTGTAAAATGTATTGAGGACGAGATACCATTTGAAGTGCCGGAGGGGTGGTGCTGGGCACGAGTTAGAGATATTGCAATGGTTAAAGGTGGAAAGAGGTTACCTAAAGGAGCAAGTTTTTCAGAAGAGATTACTAACCATGCATATATCAGAGTAACTGATATGAAAAATCATTCTGTCAATGTTTCTAATTTGAGGTACATTTCTGATGAAATATTTTCAGCAATCAAGAATTACACAATTGCAAAAGATGATTTGTATGTAACAATAGCTGGAACAATTGGTGTTGTTGGAGAAATTCCAGATAAGTTGGACGGAATGAATCTCACCGAAAATGCTGTAAAAATAACAAATATAGCCATAAATAAGTCATTCCTTTGCATAATATTGCAAACGGATTTTGTTCAACAGCAGTTTCAAGATAAAACCCACCAAGTGGCGATGCCAAAGTTGGCATTAGAAAGAATTCTTTCAACCTTGATTCCTATATGTTCATCTGTACAGCAGCTACAAATTGTTGATAGATTTCAAATCTGTGACAATTTCTTATCTACTATTGATGCTGAAAAAGAAGAACTTCAAAAAATAGTATCTTTAAGTAAGTCCAAAATTCTGGATCTTGCCATCCGTGGTAAACTTGTTCCACAAGACCCGAATGACGAACCAGCATCTGTGCTATTGGAGCGTATCCGTGCTGAAAAAGAAGAACTTATTAAACAAGGTAAAATCAAGCGAGATAAGAAGGAATCTGTTATCTTTAAAGGTGATGATAACTCTTATTATG
>NZ_JBBMEI010000194.1:0-811 GCF_040096655.1 Blautia intestinihominis
GAATAATCCATCGATGAACTACCTGTATCATAGAACATTTTTGTGCCCTGTGCCGTATGTCCACAAAGTAGGAATTAGGGGTAAAAATCAGAAATTTCCACGATTGCGGAAAGTGTGATATAATCCAGATAAGCGGCAGCAATCAAACCACCGGAAAGGAGCGTGCGCCCATGAAAGGAGCGACAAGCATACAGGAACGCCTTTGGGAACTCCGCAAGGACAAAGGCTTAAATCTGGAAGAGTTGTCAGAGTTGACGGGTATTTCCAAATCAGCTCTTGGAAGTTATGAGAAAGAGGATTATAAAGAAATCAATCATGGCAACCTTATCACACTGGCAGACTTCTATGGGGTTTCCGTTGATTATCTGCTGTGCCGGACAGAGAACAGGGAGCAGATCAACACGCCATTGACGGAGTTGCATTTGAATGATGAGATGGTTGCTCTCCTGAAAAGCGGTCGGATTAACAACCGTCTGCTCTGTGAGCTTGCCACACATAAAGATTTTATCAAGTTTCTTGCGGACATTGAGATTTATGTGGACGGGATTGCCACCATGCAGATTCAAAACCTCAATGCCCTTGTTGATACTGTCCGACATGAAATCATTGAACGGTATCGCCCTGGCGAAGACGACCCCCATTTGAAAGTGCTACAAGCCGCCCATATCAGTGATGATGAATATTTCAGTCAGATGGTACGGGATGACCTCAACCTCATTATCCGGGATATTCGAGAAGCCCATAAAAAGGACAGTGAGAGTGCACCCCAGACCACTGTTGCCAATGAACTGAAAGAAAATCTGGAAGCGGT
>NZ_JBBMEI010000195.1:0-792 GCF_040096655.1 Blautia intestinihominis
GTGTCTTGTTTTATCTTCGTCAATGCGCTCATGCACGACGATTTCTTTGATTAAGCGGTTGAGGGTGGCTGCGTCCAACTCTGTGATGTTGGCATATTCCTGAATGGCTTCCACCCATTGTTTTGCGTCATTGGCAAGCTGGACTTCATCGGACAGCCGCTTTCTGCCCTCGGACACTTTTGTTTTAAGTTCCGTCTGCTCGGTCTGTGTCTTTTCCAGCATGGTGTTGAAGTTCTGCTCACTGATACGCCCTGCAATCATATCTTCATAAAGCCGCATTACCATTTTGTCCAGAACCTCAATCCGTTCCTCGTCCCTTGTAAGGGAGCGTTCCATTGCTTCCCGCTGTTCCCGCTGCTCGGCTTCACAGGTATTGGTCAGGCGGTCAGCAACCGCTTTCCCGTCCATCAGGGCAGCTCTGGCACATTCCCGGATTTTCCGCAGCACATGACTGTAAAGGGTGTCATAATCAATCCGGTGCTGGGTGCAGTGGTTCTTTCCAAAGGCATTGTAGGTCTTGCAGGAGTAAATCTGCTGGGGATGTTTTGCGTTTGTGTAGCGTACCGTCAGAGACTTCCCACACTCGCCGCATTTTATCAGTCCGGCAAACAGGCTGATTTCATTGGTCTGCCCCGGACGCTGGCGGGATTTCAGCTTGTTCTGCACAATGTCAAAGCTCATGCGGTCAATCAGCGGTTCATGCTGTCCTTCCACTACAATCCAGTCCTCCGGCTTCTTTTCCCCAATCGTGCCGATTTTGAAACGGTAGTCCTTTTTCTGGGAAGCAATCGC
>NZ_JBBMEI010000196.1:0-759 GCF_040096655.1 Blautia intestinihominis
AGACTAGACTTAGTCATGATGTTCTTTGTTTCCACCTCACGAATGAGGATTCCATTTATTACTTCTTCCATGATTTCTGTACCTCTAACACTTTATTAAATTCTTCCGGCATTTCCTGAATCATATTTTCATCCCCTATGATAGGGACAAGATCTTCCTTCATAAACACCGGAATGCCGAGCTTATGTGCCTGGTCCGTCAGAGACCATGCCCATTCCGGCTCCGTATGAATCTTCCTACTCTGAGCTCCGGTCATGGTGCCGACAACGATCCAATTGATTCCGGAAAGGTCAACTGTGCCGGGATCGTCGAATAACGGCTCAAAGGTAACATGGTAATGTTTTGCTCTAACGTTTTTCCGAAGGGCGTCGATACGCCACAGTTCTGCTTTTCTCGTCACCGTAATGCCAAACCATGCGTTTTCCAGATCGGTATCAAAATCCAGCAAATCAGGTCGCTTGGTAAGGAACAGGAACTGATGCTGTGGATTTTCACGGATCTTTGCAAATACCTCATCTCTCCATTCCGGCTTCCATCCGGAGAGATCGCTCATCCCAGTAAGAAGAAAGTTCTGCGGACGTTTCTTTTCCATCATCTTGAGCTTACCCGGAAAGAATTCAGGGTCAGCGAAGTCATCAATCATATGCCAGCGTTTCACGTTGTTGCGAGCATAGCAATATGCACACCCCACTGTGCAGCCAATGACGATATTCATGTTCTGAATCTGATCTTTGATACAAATACTCATGACTTCTGCCA
>NZ_JBBMEI010000197.1:0-758 GCF_040096655.1 Blautia intestinihominis
AAGCTTATCGCAGCTTATCACGTCTTTCTTCGGCCCTTAGTGCCAAGGCATCCGCCCTGTGCCCTTTCTGCTTGACCATTTGCTTCTGATACCCTAGCGTAGGTATCAGCGGTCTTGATTCTCATTGCTTAATTGATAAATAAATTTATCGATGTCTTCCTATCTTACGTTTGTATATCAAGGATATTTGATTAGTTTAATCAAATTTACATGTATGCAGTTTTCAAGGTACGATATTGACTGATCTTTTATCAGTCATCAGAATCCATAAGCTTCCTTATCAACTCTGATCACTGGTAAATCCAGTTCTATGTTCATCAGACTCTTGTCTGTTATTTTCTTTTTTGATCTGGCGGCCACCTGCTCTCCCACATCGTCTCCAATGCAGTACCATCGGCCGCTTAGGTCTTAACCGTCGTGTTCGGGATGGGAACGGGTGTTTCCCCTAAGCGCATCGCCACCAGAAACGTTATTTAATTGTTACCCTTGATAACTCAACAGTAAAACACATTCAATTTTCTACTTCTTCTTCCGTTTTAGTTGGATTGATTCAGCCGTTATTCACAACCTACTTTATCCAATTCCTTAGAAAGGAGGTGATCCAGCCGCACCTTCCGATACGGCTACCTTGTTACGACTTCACCCCAGTCATCGGTCCCGCCTTCGGCAGCTCCTTCTTTGCAGTTAGGTCACTGACTTCGGGCGTTACTGACTCCCATGGTGTGACGGGCGGTGTGTACAAGACCCGGGAACGTATT
>NZ_JBBMEI010000198.1:0-755 GCF_040096655.1 Blautia intestinihominis
GTTTGATATGATCCCGATCACCGGTGAGAAGAAGCCGAGAGTTGGTATTGTTGGTGAGATCCTTGTCAAGTTCCTTCCGGCTGCGAACAATCATCTGGCAGAACTTCTGGAAGCAGAAGGTGCCGAGGCAGTCTGCCCGGATCTGATCGACTTTATCAATTATTGTTTCTACAACCAGAACTTCAAATGTGAGTTCCTTGGATTCAAGAAAAATAAAGCAACGATCGCAAACTGGGGAATCAAGGCAATTGAATGGCTGCGTAAACCTATGAATGAAGCTCTGGCACAGAGCCGCCATTTTACTCCGTCTGCCGATATTGCAGATCTGGCAAAGATGGCAGAACCGATCGTTTCTCCTGGAAACCAGACCGGTGAAGGATGGTTCCTGACCGGCGAGATGATGGAACTGATCCATGGCGGTGTACCGAACATCGTATGTATCCAGCCGTTTGCATGTCTGCCGAACCATATTGTGGGTAAAGGTGTTATCAAGGAGATCCGGAGGGAGCATCCGGAGGCTAATATTGTGGCAATTGATTATGATCCGGGTGCGAGTGAAGTTAACCAGCTGAATCGTATAAAATTGATGCTTTCTACGGCTGTTAAAAATTTGAATAAAAATTAGTTTTTGGAAAAAAGAAAACCCTTAGGGGGAGCATCTCAGAGTCTGCGAAGGCCGAAGCTCCCCCTAAGAACCCCCTCCTTGGCCACGCGGTTTTGGCGTGGGGACGGGCGTGCGCGTGTCGCGCGCGTCG
>NZ_JBBMEI010000199.1:0-738 GCF_040096655.1 Blautia intestinihominis
CCGATCTGTCATATTGAAAGCCGCCGGGACAAAAATAACCTTTGCACCATCATTCACCGTCATGCGAACCATCTCCGGAAAACGGATATCAAAGCAGATGATCACTCCCATTTTTCCAAACGCTGTATCAAAAACTGTATCACTGTCTCCTGCGGTCAACGTATCAGATTCCCGGAAGTACTGGCCTCCCGTCACATCGATATCAAACAGATGTGCTTTGCGGTGTTTGCCGATCTGTTTTCCCTGGCGGTCAAACACATAGGTGGTATTGTATACTCTGCCTTTGGCATCCTTTTCCGGTATTGAACCTCCTACGAGATAAATACCATAGTGCTTTGCATATTCCGAAAGCTGCTTCCATACTTCTCCGCCTTCTTCTTCCGCATAGGCCGGAAAATTTTCTGTCTTATAAGGGCAGCAGAACATTTCTGGAAGAACCACAAAATCCAGATTCTGGTCTTTTAATTTTTCGAGATATTCTCTGACCTTTCTGACATTTTCCATTTTATTTGAAACAGTCGGCATCTGCACTGCCGCGATTTTAATCTTAGACATTTTCCCTATCCTTTCTGCCAGCCATTTTTTACTTCTGTTTTTCCCGACAGGCAATCGCAAGTTCTTTCTCTACTTCTCCGTCTTCAGTTATCAGGTACATTTTACCACAAAGATTTATAGTCGAAAACGGAGCTGTCGGTAAATAACGTTTTTTAGAGCTGACAGCACCAAACAAAAATATCC
>NZ_JBBMEI010000200.1:0-712 GCF_040096655.1 Blautia intestinihominis
GGCAGACAAAAGGGCTGGGAGCGTGAAATCCCGGCAACGGACACCGACAACCCGCCCGAAAAATCTATGGACGGTTTTGTGGAGGTCACAGAGCAGATGGAGCTTCCATTCTGAAAATGACAGCCCGTTGCCGACTTCGTTGCTATCCCGTTGCCGAGCCGGTTGCCGGGGAAAATCCCTTATTTCCGGGCTTTTTCCCTCTCTGACAACCAAAACAACAGAAAAATAAAAGAAAAGTATAAATAGTAATCAACGCCAGATTGAGATTGTTTGCAAGGTCTTTTGAAGCCCGTTGCCGGACTTCGTTGCCGACCGTTCTCTGTCTGGCTATTTTCATGTATGGAGGATAACTGCCTATGGCGAAAAATAAGACCAAGATTGAAGTGACAACCGTATTTGACGGGGAACTGGACGCCACCGATGTGTTCGTCAGCCTGATTTCCCAGAAATACGGCAAAACAAATACAAAAGAATATCTTGCTAAAAAGAAAGACTTGAAGTATAATGAAGATGAGGTTCAACAGAGCCAGATACCGTCTGGATTGTGTGGGTAAATGGCTATGATGAACGAAATGGAATACAGAACAATCGGTTCAGCACTTGCCGGGGGCTATCGTGCGGCGGTCTATTGCAGGCTGTCAAAGGACGATGACCTGCAAGGCGAAAGTGCCAGTATCGCAAACCAGCGTGATATGCTGGAAAAATACTGCGA
>NZ_JBBMEI010000201.1:0-709 GCF_040096655.1 Blautia intestinihominis
ATGCTGGAAAGTTTTCTGCAAGAGCCGGAACGCCTGACAAATGATGATGTCATGCTGTTGTTGAAACTCATTTTTCATAGACAGGACACGCAGGAACTATTGAAAAAACTGCTGGAACGGGAGAAGCCGGAAACCCCTTAGTTTACTAAGAGTGCAATTATACACCACCCAGAGGTTGGTGCATTGCGTTCTCCGAAGGCTCCTCGCCGGAGGGCTGTGATTTGTGCGAGCAATGAGCCGAACGAATATGCTTGCATATTCACTCGGCGAATGCCGCAGCAGCCGACAGAATGTTGGCTTCCGCAGTCATGGTCTGCTCCAAATCATACAGGGGACGCTACGCCGTCTCCGCTCCGCTTCGGTCGGTGCAGGGCAAACGTCCACCGGACGTTTTGCACCCCTGCGCTGGCTGCCACCAGCTACCCTTTTGTGGACTTGCCATCTGGGGACACCTTGCGGTGCAAGCTGTTCCCAGCCGACAAGTTTCATAAAATACGCTATCTTTTCGATAGGCGATGAAGTATAATGAAGATGACAACAAATCGTTGTTTGACATGCTAAGTTAATCGTGCCATATGGCTTGATTATAGATACAAAGATAAAAACGCAATGTACATTCAGCAATGTACTAGAGCTGGTAGGTAGCCCAGCCGTCCTATGTAAATAGGGTAAGTAACCTGCCCCTCCGGGTTGTCCATTCTTTGTTCAA
>NZ_JBBMEI010000202.1:0-705 GCF_040096655.1 Blautia intestinihominis
TATGGCTGTTACTGTGGCTGCAAAAGAGTTCTTTAAATGGAATGATTACCTGGTGAAAAGACTGGATCCATCGGAGGAACAGCAGGAGACACTGCAGGAATCAACTTATATTCAGAATATAGACCAGTCTGTAACACAAAATGGTGTGACGGTTACCCTGACAGATTCTGTTCAGGATCAGGGATTCCTGTATGTTTTTTTTGAAGTGAAAACAGAGGACAGTATTTCTATGACTGATCATACTTCTTTTGAGGAGATGACACATTTTAAGATCGATGGAAAAGAAGTATATGCAGTGGACGATAACAGATTTGGAAGTTTCAATACTGGGGTAGGACAGGATGAATTACTGAAAACAGATCAAAATTCTGCGCATCTTAAACATTTTAACGCCTATATATCTTATGACAGTGATTATGATCTGAGTAATAAAACAGTAGAAATCACATTAAAGAATCTTACGGAGGAAGAAGATTATGATAAGACAGTCATTACAGATGGAACATGGGACTTTAAATGGACCTTGGGTGCAGTAAAGCCTCAGACAACTCTGGAAGTGAACCGGAAATGTGATTTTGGAGGTTATGAAATCACAGTGAAAAAAATGGAAGTAACGCCCCTTTTATGGTCATTATATCTTGATTATGATGAAGCTATGAAGGTGTATGAAGATGAAAAAAACAAATTTGAGTACGCAGGTACGGA
>NZ_JBBMEI010000203.1:0-698 GCF_040096655.1 Blautia intestinihominis
ACGATCTGGTTCAGTTTATCTTCGATAGATCCTTCCAGTTCATATGCATAAGTAAAGTCGTTTGGTTCTTCTACGAGGCGAAGAACTTCTTCTGCAAGTTTGATTCCGCCTTCTCCGCCTTTTGCCCATACTTCAGAAAGAGCTACGTTTACGCCGAGTTCTTTGCACTTAGCTTCTACGAAGTCAAGCTCTGCCTTGGTGTCGGTCGGGAATGCGTTGATGGCAACTACGCAAGGAAGTTTGTATACGTTCTTGATGTTGCTTACATGTTTCAGAAGGTTCGGGATACCTTTTTCAAGAGCTTCCAGGTTTTCGTTGTTGAGGTCAGCTTTGGCTACGCCGCCGTTGTATTTCAGAGCACGTACGGTTGCTACGATAACAACTGCACTTGGATGCAGGTCTGCCATACGGCATTTGATATCGAGGAATTTCTCTGCACCAAGGTCTGCACCGAATCCTGCTTCTGTGATCGCATAATCAGCAAGTTTCATTGCCATCTTGGTTGCTGTTACGGAGTTACATCCATGAGCGATGTTTGCGAATGGTCCGCCGTGTACGATCGCCGGAACGTGTTCCAGTGTCTGAACGAGGTTCGGTTTCAGGGCGTCTTTCAGGAGAGCTGTCATAGCGCCTTCTGCATGGAGGTCACCTGCTGTTACCGGTTTCTGCTCGGATACTTTACCGTAGGTATATCCGAT
>NZ_JBBMEI010000204.1:0-640 GCF_040096655.1 Blautia intestinihominis
TCCTGCTATCCTTTTGACGGTGTGGTTAATCATGCAGTTACTCTTATTGGGTGGGACGACAATTACAAAAAAGAAAAATGACGGAGTCACTGCCAGCACCGCCAGCCTTAATCTCCCGGCCGGTTACTCTGTTGCCAATATTTTTACCGCAAAAGCCGGAAATGGAAGCTATGAAGAACTCGGTGAGATCGTAACCGCTTCCAAAAACGATTATGCATCCTACCAGATTCAGGTCTACACAGATCTGAAAAATCCATCCAATCCGGTCAGCGGAACACCTGCCTATGCAGAGCCTTTTGAATACACACAGGCACTCGCCGGAATTGATACCATCCCCCTTCCAGGACCGGTTCTGCTTGCCCCAGGTTCTCAGTATTCCGTTGTCATCACCGTGACCGGAAACCCGGTTTCCTACTATGTGGAAAAATCTCAAAATCTCGGCTGGATCACCGTTTCTGCCGACACCAGCCCGAACCAGAGCTTTTATTCCAGAAATGGATCTTCCTGGATCGATGTTGGGAAGCTTACAGATCCGTATTGCTTTTCGATTAAGGCGCATACGAAGACTGTAACTTTTGTTCCGACTGTTTCTCCGACACCAACCGTTACTGTAACTCCAACCGCTACTCCAAAACCGACC
>NZ_JBBMEI010000205.1:0-636 GCF_040096655.1 Blautia intestinihominis
AACTCTTCATCCAGAAGCACTCGCCAGATCTGTGGCTCATTTGGATGATGCTCTGTGATATTCACTTCAAAATCATCAACTGGCTTGTAATTGTGCGGTGTTGTTGTCTCACGCACGATATAGCTTCCAAATGATAATGGAATACTGCAGGCATAACCTTTTTCATCTGTGAAAATCTCAGTTGCTCCATTTTCTCCACTCACTACAGGTTTTGCAGAATCAAAGTCGTAGCTTCCATCTGCTTTCTTTGTAAGGGAAGATTTCAGATAAACTGTGAATCCCGCTCCGGATAACAGATCTGCATCGGTCTTTCCATTGTTGGCTGCTTTGATGATCTGAAATGGCTGCTTGATGACCTGCTCACTGGAAGTGCACTCTCTTTTTACTTCTGCTGTCATATCTCCTTCATAACTACACGTAAGATCATGCTCTTCTGTATCTGCCAGGTATCCGGTCGGCGGTGTAATCTCTTTGATATAATATTTGCCAAGATACAAGCCATTTACAGAAGCCTGTCCTTTGTCATCTGTTGTAAGAGAAGCTACCTGTTCTCCTGCTTTATAAATAGTTCCGGTTGCTCCGTCCGGATGCACGATATCTTCACGGGCATACAGTCCATAAACTGCACTTTTCAAT
>NZ_JBBMEI010000206.1:0-613 GCF_040096655.1 Blautia intestinihominis
TCGCAGTATTTTTCCAGCATATCACGCTGGTTTGCGATACTGGCACTTTCGCCTTGCAGGTCATCGTCCTTTGACAGTCTGCAATAGACCGCTGCACGATAACCCCCGGCAAGTGCCGAACCGATTGTTCTGTATTCCATTTCGTTCATCATAGCCATTTACCCACACAATCCAGACGGTATCTGGCTCTTTTGAACCTCATCTTCATTATACTTCAAATCTTTCTTTTTAGCAAGATATTCTTTCGTATTTGTCTTACCGTATTTCTGGGAAATCAGGCTGACGAACACATCGGTTGCGTCCAGCTCCCCGTCAAACACCGTTGTAACATGAATCTCTGTTTTGTTTTTTGCCATAGGCAGTTATCCTCCATACATGAAAATAGCCAGACAGAGGGTGTCGGCAACGAAGTCCGGCAACGGGCTTCAAAAGACCTTGCAAACAATCTCAATCTGGCGGTGGTTACTATTTATACTTTTCTTTTATTTTTCTGTTGTTTTGGTTGTCATAGGGGAGAAAAGCCCGCAGTTATGGGTTTTTCCCCGGCAACCGGCTCGGCAACGGGATAGCAACGAAGTCGGCAACGGGCTGTCATTTTCAGAATGGAAGCTCC
>NZ_JBBMEI010000207.1:0-613 GCF_040096655.1 Blautia intestinihominis
AGCTGGTAGGTAGCCCAGCCGTCCTATGTAAATAGGGTAAGTAACCTGCCCCTCCGGGTTGTCCATTCTTTGTTCAACAATTATTTTAGGAGGGATTTTTATGGACAAAGTAAATGGAAAACTGACGGTGTATTTTGAAGAACCATTCTGGGTAGGCGTATTTGAGCGTATCAAGGATGGTAAGTTGTCGGTGGCAAAGGTGACTTTTGGTGCAGAACCAAAAAATTATGAGGTGCTGGAATACGTTCAAAAACACTATGCCGGTTTGAAATTCAGTCTGGCTGTTGATACTGTTGTAAAGGATATAGAAAGAAATCCAAAAATGATGCAACGTGAAGCGAGAAAGCAAATGCAGAAAACTGGCATTGGAATAAAATCGCAGCAAGCATTGAAATTGCAACAGGAACAAAACAAACAGGAACGCAAGATTAGAAGCAAAGAGAAAAAAGAAGCGGAAGAACTGCGAAAGTTTGAAATGAAACAGCAAAAGAAAAGAGAAAAGCATAAGGGGCATTAGCCCCTTGCTTTACTTGCTCAAATCGGAATTTGTGGAGAGATTTCCTGAACTTTCCTTATTTTTCAAGGCTTACAGCCTCTTAGATAGTGAAATGAT
>NZ_JBBMEI010000208.1:0-608 GCF_040096655.1 Blautia intestinihominis
TCAGGATATTTTCCGGCGATATAATCCATAATTGTCTTTTTGAAACCGCCTCGAAGATTGAGATTTTCGAGCCAGAATAGATCGCACTGATCCTTTACCCGCTCAAAGATTGCTTCAAAATCCGTGATACCGGGGAATACCGGGGATACGAAACAGACTGTACGGATACCTGCCTCATATACCTGCTTCATAGCAGAGATACGGCGCTCAATGCTCGAAGCAGAATCCATATCGTTCTTGAAATTTTCATCTAGTGTGTTGATCGACCATGAAACGGTTACACGTCCAAGCTTCTTCATCAGATCAATATCCCGTACCACAAGATCTGACTTTGTGCAGATCAGAATATCTGCGTCACTGCCGATCAGCTGCTCCAGAAGTTTTCTGGTATTCCCGAATTGCTCCTCCTGTGGATTGTAGCCATCTGTCACAGAACCGATGACCACCCGCTGTCCGGCATATTTCTTCGGATTTTTAATTTCCGGCCAATGCTTCACATCAAGGAAAGTGCCCCATTCCTCCTTGTGCCCGGTAAAGCGCTTCATAAAAGAAGCATAGCAATACTTGCAGGCATGTGTACAGCCCACATAGGGATTGACCGAGTAACC
>NZ_JBBMEI010000209.1:0-603 GCF_040096655.1 Blautia intestinihominis
GGGTACAGAGCCGGTGCGTCCGTTCCTTTCGGGTAAGCTGCTTCAACTGGTGCTGCAATACCTTTTCATCATTGATGGCTTTCCGCAGTTTCTTTTCGCTTTTCTCCAACTCCCGGTTGAGCTTTTCCAACTTTGAGGTATCAGGCAAGGGCAGCGTCCTCCTTTCCCGGGATCAGCACATAAATCCTGTTTGGTTCTCCAACGCCCTGACGCACCCGCATGATAAGTCCGGCGGTTTCCAGTTCATTTAGAGAACGCTTGACCGTCATAGAGCTGCGGGACAGGACTGCGGCAATGGCTGTGACAGGGAAGCAGACAAACAGGATTCCGTTCTTGTCCTCCTGCCCATTGGAGAGCATAGCGTCCAACATCCGGCAGTACATGACCTTTGCGGTGCTGCTGACTGGAAATCCTGTCAATGCTCTGGGAAAGGGCATACAGGGCGGCAATGGTGTGTCTATCGTCATAAATTCAAAATTCATTCGGTGTGTTTCTCCTTTTTCTTTGCTCGTTTGGATAAATAACGGGGGCAGTCAATCACAACCGCCCGGAAGCTCTGCTTGCACCCATGCTGGCATTTCCGGCATAATTCGTTGTAAGTGA
>NZ_JBBMEI010000210.1:0-600 GCF_040096655.1 Blautia intestinihominis
ATTATCGTCTTCATTTTTGCTGATCTCACGGTGCAATGCTACGGAAGTTGCACTTCCTGCTTTCTTGACAACAGAAGCTTTTTCTGTTTTCACAGATTCCCCTTCACCAAACTTCAGGCGGGATTTTTTCTTTCCAGGAGCTTCTCCATCATTTGCCTGATAGACCTGTGCCTTCTTGGAATGCTGCTTTGCTTCCTTCTTCTTTTTGGCTTCCTCATAAGAAAACTTTTTGGCTTTTTCCTTTTGTTTCTGATGTCGGAAATTGACTCCATCCGCATCCATCTGGTTCAATTTCTCCATATCTTTATCATTTTTCACAGAAGCACCCGTTTCCTCATAAGCAAACTTCAAACGCTGTTTTTGTTTTGGCTTTTTGCTGCCACCTGTCTGATTTCTCCGGCTGTCTCCTCTGTTTTCTGAAAGATCCGCACGTTTTTCTTTCAGTCTCCCTGACTGGCTGGCTTCGGATTTTTCTGCAAATCTGGATTCTTTTCCGACTTCAGCACGGATTCTTTTCCGGTTTTGTTGCTTTCTATTTTGTCCAAAATCCTCACTTTGGTTCTCTGTTCGCATCAGTTCCGGTGCATCTCTGGATTTTTG
>NZ_JBBMEI010000211.1:0-599 GCF_040096655.1 Blautia intestinihominis
TTGTTTCCGATATTGCCCCATTCCTTATTGGTCATGGTGGCAAACGGAATTGGTGCTATGGAAGTATAAAGGTAAATCTCTATCATTCTTCCGTATAAAATAACGGTTATAATGATCGACAGAATCCGCATGGTAATACTGATCAGCAGCGTTTCCATGGATAACAAGAACAAATCCCCCAGTTCCATATCTTCCAGTGCATCCACAATCCTTGTGATTGCTTCCGATGCGTCCACTGCTGTGTTTCCGGAAATTACTCCGGCGGCATTGTTGACCACATGCTGGCCAACGTCAAAGACCGCCATCGTGATATTGAACGTATTCGTCACCAGATAAATGGCTACATACGCCTTAAAGATCCAGAGGAAAATGTTGTAAGTCTCAAATTCATGGAAATTGTTTTTCTGCGTTACCATCGTAATCAGTTCATAGCACAGGACAAATGTGATGATCAGTCCCGCAATGGGGACAATCACCGTTTGGGAAATGTTCTGGATCAGATTGAAGATTCCGGCATTCCATCCCTGCGGTGTCTGTCCCACCTGCCCGGCTATGGTTCCCACCTGCTCATTGACAGACGTGAACATGTTATCCAAACA
>NZ_JBBMEI010000212.1:0-599 GCF_040096655.1 Blautia intestinihominis
TTGTTTCCGATATTGCCCCATTCCTTATTGGTCATGGTGGCAAACGGAATTGGTGCTATGGAAGTATAAAGGTAAATTTCTATCATTCTTCCGTACAAAACAACGGTTATGATGATTGACAGAATCCGCATGGTAATACTGATCAGCAGCGTTTCCATGGATAGCAGGAACAAATCCCCTAACTCCATATCCTCCAGGGCATCCACAATTCGTGTAATTGCTTCTGTTGCATCCACCGCAGTGTTTCCTGATATCACCCCGGCGGCATTATTGACCACATGTTGGCCAACGTCAAAGACCGCCATCGTGATATTGAACGTATTTGTCACCAGATAAATGGCTACATACGCTTTGAAAATCCAGAGGAAAATGTTATAAGTCTCAAATTCATGGAAATTGTTTTTTTGTGTTACCATCGTGATCAATTCATAGCACAGGACAAAGGTGATGATCAGTCCCGCAATGGGGACGATCACCGTTTGGGATATATTCTGAATCAGATTAAAAATCCCTGCATTCCACCCCTGCGGTGTCTGTCCCACCTGCCCGGCTATGGTTCCCACCTGCTCATTGACAGACGTGAACATGTTATCCAAACA
>NZ_JBBMEI010000213.1:0-593 GCF_040096655.1 Blautia intestinihominis
TCCACTCCCTCCGGCATTACACTTCCTCCGTATTCGCAACTGGCTCTTTCTGCATTGCCTTTGAGAAGAATTTCCCATTTGCTTCCTGCCTTTTTAAGAAGCCGATCAGCTTTGGGATATCATCTTCCTCAATCGCAGAACCCAGCACCGATTCCACCGCACCACCAATCTGGCAGAGCCTGTGTGTCCGCTTTTTAGTTTCCACATCTTTCTGACGTTTCTTCAGTTCCCGTTTCTGTGCTGCATACTGTTTTGCTTTCTCAAGGCTTTCCTGTTCTTTCTTTTCCAACTGGAGCATACGCTCCTCATAACTCTTTGTTGATCTTGCCATAAATATCATCGTCCTTTCTTTTTCTTCCAAACATAAGTTTCCTGTTGTCTGTCAGACGAAGTACATGGTATAATCTGTTTGCGTGTAGGTATATCATGACTCCGGTCTGATAGAACCTTTGGCGGTTTCTTCGGGAACCGCTTTTTTAAGTTGAACCGTTTCTTGTGACTGCTTTCACATTTCCCTTATCCCTCAAGTCTCTGCCCTCGTTGGCTTCCATAAAAAGTTCCAGCATATCCGTTTTGATCAGGACTTTTCTCCC
>NZ_JBBMEI010000214.1:0-586 GCF_040096655.1 Blautia intestinihominis
TTATTATTAGATTTCAGGCATACTTGCTATTTTCTTCTATTCAGCCTTCCCCTCCGGGAAAATAATTTTAAACACAAAGAAAAAAATCACCATGGAAACTCCACCTGTAATAATTGTCACAAGCATGTTATAGACTGCCGGTGCCACATATGCAGATGCAACTGGCATCCACAGATTATTAAATCCATTACAGATCAGTGAAATTACCACCCATGCAACAAAATACCAGATTGCCTGATACACAGGATTTCCATGGCTTTTAAAAGTAATATTTCTCTGCAGTGGAAAATTGATACACTGTGCAAGAAATGACCCCAGTTCATAACTGATAAAATAGCCAAGTCCACCACCGATCAGTATATTTCCCGTTGCATCACGCAATACATTATACCCCAACAAACTCCATGTAAATTTTACTCCAAACAGATTCATAGAAACCTTTGGCCACATAAATTCTGTACCAGCCAGACCAATTCCCAAAATCCCTGGTAAAAATGTAAATACAAGATACTGGAATACTGTCACGCCCATACTGAATATAACAAAATAGAATATCTGATAAAGCCATTTTGCAAGAGCAGAATGT
>NZ_JBBMEI010000215.1:0-586 GCF_040096655.1 Blautia intestinihominis
GGACCGATGACTGGGGTGAAGTCGTAACAAGGTAGCCGTATCGGAAGGTGCGGCTGGATCACCTCCTTTCTAAGGAAGAAGAAGTAGAAAATTGAATGTGTTTTACTGTCTAGTTATCAAAGATAACTTAATAAGATTTCTGGTGGCGATGCGCTTGTGGGAAACACCCGTTCCCATCCCGAACACGACGGTTAAGACGCAAGCGGCCGATGGTACTGCACTGGAGACGGTGTGGAAGAGCAGGTGGCCGCCAGATCAAAAAAAGATTAAAAAAACTGGTTTTACCAGTGATATAAGATGAAAAGAAAACTTTTCTTCTTATATGACTGATAAAATATCAGTCAGTATCGTACCTTGAAAACTGCATACATGTAAATTTGATTAACTAATCAAATATCCTTGATATAAAACGTAAAAACGTAAGATAGGAAGACATCGATAATTAAATTATCAATAAGCAACGAGAATCAAAGACCGCTGATACCTACGCTAGGGTATCAGAATGCAAAGGTCAAGCAGAAAGGGCACAGGGCGGATGCCTTGGCACTAAGGGCCGAAGAAAGACGTGATAAGCTGCGATAAGCTT
>NZ_JBBMEI010000216.1:0-585 GCF_040096655.1 Blautia intestinihominis
AACTGGTTATCCACAAAACAAAAAAATAAATTTCATCACTTTTTACAATGGACTATGCATACCCTTGAACAGTAACTATTGTACCCCATTACTTACCACTGTCTATGATTTCCAGGCCCTCAGGACAGATCAATCAAAAATCATATTCTCTGTCCCATCAGGTTTTAAAAATACTGTTTTCGAAATTCCATTGCATTCCAGCGTTACTTTCTGCTCACGGGAAGAACAGAGGCGAACCCTGTGTATCCTGCCCTCTCTCCATTCAAAATCAACTGTGATGTCACCCTGTGCCTTCATTCCCCCGACTTTTCCGTCTTTCCACTCATCCGGAAGTGCCGGAAGCAACAGGAAATGCCCTTTCCTGCTCTGGATAAGCATCTCTGCAACTGCAGCTGCAAAGCCAAAATTCCCATCGATCTGGAACGGAGGGTGTGCACACAACATGTTGGGATAAATGCTGCCTCCCACACAGGAGATATTTTCCTCCCTGGTATAACGGAGCTGGTTTGATCGAGTAGGAGACGGCTTTTGCCGCCGACCTCTCACACCACCGGACATGCGGTTCCGCATCCGGCGGTTCAGTTA
>NZ_JBBMEI010000217.1:0-577 GCF_040096655.1 Blautia intestinihominis
TTATAAGCAGAAGTTGTAACCGTTCCGGTCAGCCCTGCCATTACTTTTGTCCCTTCCGGTGCTCCGATATCCATACCATTATGAAGCTGATTTGCTCCTGATATTGGATGAATCCTGTATCCATAATAGCTGGTCACACTGGAATACCAGTTAAAATCAACCGGTGTTGCAAACATCTGCAAGTTGCCTTTTGTATCGTTGTAGGCACTGAACAGTTCTTTCTGGAAAAATCCCAACCTGTCCTGACAGATTGACATCAGGTTTCCACTATTTAAGGTGACATTCAGCACATCTACATCTCTTGTCCTGGTCACTTCCACTTCATTGCTTCCATTATCATCTGCCAGATAACATTCCCATGTTTGATGTCCATGTGCAGATGCTGCCGCATGACTGTCATAATAGACATCAAACTGTACACCGTATCTTGCGAAAGCTCCGGTATCTTCTACAGTATATTCGACACCATTCATAACTACCTTTGTTCCCATTGGTACAAACGGATTGGAAGCATCTACCGCTAAGGTATGATTGGCAGTTGGATATGCTCCACTGGCAGTCGGTCCTCCGCTCCAAA
>NZ_JBBMEI010000218.1:0-569 GCF_040096655.1 Blautia intestinihominis
ACAATCCAGTCCTCCGGCTTCTTTTCCCCAATCGTGCCGATTTTGAAACGGTAGTCCTTTTTCTGGGAAGCAATCGCCCCAGTGTAAACGGGATTCATCAAAAGGTCTTTGATAACGGAAAAGTCCCACATATACCGCCCGTTTTCCGGGTCTTTCTTTTCCCATTTGGTGCGGGTATTGCGAAGCCCCCGTTCCCGGTTCCACCATGTGGGGCAGGGGATTTTTTCTTCCTCCAGCCGTCTGCGGATATAGTTCGGACCATGACCGTTTAGGGCATATCCGAAAATCAGCCGCACAATCGGGGCGGTTTCCTCGTCAATGAGCAGATGGTTTTTGTCCTCCGGGTCTTTCCGATACCCAAACGGGGCAAGACACCCGGTAAACTGTCCTTTCTGCGCTTTCAGAAGATAAGAGGAATGGACTTTCTTGGAAATATCCTTGCTGTACATCTCGTTCAGGATATTCTTGAACGGGGCGATGTCGTTGTTATCCCGCAGGGTGTCGATACCGTCATTCATGGCGATATAGCGGACACCGTTTCTTGGGAAAAAGTCCTCAATCAAATGCCC
>NZ_JBBMEI010000219.1:0-563 GCF_040096655.1 Blautia intestinihominis
AGCTGCGAAAACACAGTTTCTACCCGCCTTCTCTGTTTGAATATTAATTGACGCACAGATTTTGTCCAGTTTTCTTTACTGTTGGAACGCTTCAGGGCAAAAAGGCAGATATTTTGCTCCTGCATTTCCTGCATCAGCCTTTCACCGACATAGCCCTTGTCTGCTAAAACTGTGAAATTTGAACAATTGTCCACCAGATCCCGTAACCCTTCGCGGTCGTCTGTGGAGGCTGGTGTGATCTCAAATGCAGTAATGTAGCCTTCTAAGGTGATCAATGCATGTACTTTGTAACCGAAATAAGTTTCCTTTTTAGAAGGGCATTTTCCGTAATCAGCACCATGATTGCGAAATACTTTGCAGTAGCGTGCACGCCCGAATTTACAGACCGCAAGCGGAAAACTGTCAATGATGCAGTAAGGACTGATGGGTACCGGGAAATCCGAAAGCAATTTTTGCCGTAATAATTCTGTCGTCTGCATCAATGCCCGCCTTGTTCTGTTAAAACGGCTTCTGCTGCAAAGCTGTGGGAAAAGGTGTCGGTAATTCTTTTTTACAAAAGAAAA
>NZ_JBBMEI010000220.1:0-545 GCF_040096655.1 Blautia intestinihominis
TCTGGACAGCAGTTGAATCGCTGAAAGGAGGGAAAAGTCATGCAGGAAGAGGTAACTCAGAAAACGGTCACGTTCTGTATTCGGGCTACTAAGATTACAGCAGACCTGTTGAAAAAGGTTCTTGTTGCGTATCTGCGTCATCAGAAGCAGAAATCAGTAGAGAAGAAAGCACAGAAAAATCAGCCGAAACAGGGAAAGGTCACGGTAAAAGAGCTGGCAAAACAGAATGCCGGGATGGTCAATATCGAGATCACGGACAAAAATATCAAGTCCTTTGAACGGTATGCCAGAAAATACGGGATCAATTATGCTCTGAAAAAAGACAAGAGCAAAGAGCCTCCGGTTTATCTGGTATTCTTCAAGGGACGTGATCAGGATGCACTCAATGCTGCTTTCCGTGAGTTTTCCCAGAAACAGATTCAAAAAGCGAATAAACCTTCTATTCATAAGCGTCTTGCAGCTTACCGGGCAATGATGCCAAAGAAATCGAAGGACAAAGTAAAGAACCGGCATCAGGAGCAGAGCCGATGAAAAAGCAAATCGGT
>NZ_JBBMEI010000221.1:0-543 GCF_040096655.1 Blautia intestinihominis
TCCCGCCAGCGTCCGGGGCAGACCAATGAAATCAGCCTGTTTGCCGGACTGATAAAATGCGGCGAGTGTGGGAAGTCGCTGACGGTACGCTACACAAACGCAAAACATCCTCAGCAGATTTATTCCTGCAAGACCTACAATGCCTTTGGAAAGAACCACTGCACCCAGCACCGGATTGATTATGACACCCTTTACAGCCATGTGCTGCGGAAAATCCGGGAATGTGCCAGAGCCGCCCTGATGGACGGGGAAGCGGTTGCCGACCGCTTGACCAATACCTGTGAAGCCGAGCAGCGGGAACAGCGGGAAGCAATGGAACGCTCCCTCACAAGGGACGAGGAACGGATTGAGGTTCTGGACAAAATGGTAATGCGGCTTTATGAGGATATGATTGCAGGGCGTATCAGTGAACAGAATTTCAACACCATGCTGGAAAAGACACAGACCGAGCAAGCGGAGCTTAAAGCAAAAGTGTCCGAGGGCAGAAAGCGGCTGTCCGATGAAGTCCAGCTTGCCAATGACGCAAAACAATGGGTGGAAGCC
>NZ_JBBMEI010000222.1:0-541 GCF_040096655.1 Blautia intestinihominis
TTCCTCATGTCCCGGTTCTTCAGATTCCATGTTGTTGATCCGCTCCTGCAGATTAGCTTCCAGCTGTGTATAATACAGTTCCGCTTCCCGGATTGCCTGATCCGATGACAGATAACTGGTTCCGGTGTAAGTGATCACATTTTGTAAAAACACTGCAGAGCATGACGTGACATTCGTTATGATCAGAAACATCAATCCGATCAGAACTGCTACACTGATATACACCTTCCGGTTTTCTTTAAAGAAGTTGGTGACTTTGCCGCCAATCTTCTTGATATAATCAATCGTACCTTTTGTAGCTGTTCCTACTGTCTGTTCACTTCGCTTCGCTTTGGCATAATCCCGTTTGATCTGTTGCTTCTGAATCTGTTTTTTCAGTTTCTTCTGCTCCTGACGGGTTGCCGCCTGTGTCTGTTTCTCTTCCTGTCTTTCAAGTCTGCTTCTTTTTCTGGATGCCCTCTGTTTCCTGCGTCTGGCACTTCTCTGTTCCAGTCGGTAAACACCTTCGCCGCTTTCTTCTAACTTATGGGCACCTTCTACC
>NZ_JBBMEI010000223.1:0-524 GCF_040096655.1 Blautia intestinihominis
CCTATCTTACGTTTGTATATCAAGGATATTTGATTAGTTTAATCAAATTTACATGTATGCAGTTTTCAAGGTACGATTTAGGCTTACTCACTTAACCTCACGGCTAAATTCACATAAGCCAGTGGGCTTAAGTCGACCTTTCCTCTAGAAAAATCACTTATACCCTAGTGGGCTTAAGTGGACTCGAACCACCGACCTCACGCTTATCAGGCGTGCGCTCTAACCAGCTGAGCTATAAGCCCATCTTTGAAATCTTACGATTTCAAGTGGAGATGAAGAGATTCGAACTCTCGACCCCCTGCTTGCAAGGCAGGTGCTCTCCCAACTGAGCTACATCCCCATTTGATCTGGCGTCCACCTGCTCTTCCACATCGTCTCCAATGCAGTACCATCGGCCGCTTGCGTCTTAACCGTCGTGTTCGGGATGGGAACGGGTGTTTCCCACAAGCGCATCGACACCAGAAATATGGTTATTAAGTTGTGTACTTGATAACTCAACAGTAAAACACATTTGATTTTCTACT
>NZ_JBBMEI010000224.1:0-515 GCF_040096655.1 Blautia intestinihominis
CATAACAAACGAGCGGATGGTAGCCATTACTCCGATAATGGAAGTTAAATGCCCTGCCTTCCTGTTTGCCGTATGCTACGAGGAGCGTGGAATCCAGATCCAGGATCACTGCCTGAGGCATCTGGATGCTGTAGATCCTTTTTCTAAGTATCTGGCTGATTTCCTGGAACTGTTTTAAAGTGTCTTCATCCATGCGGTTAAAGAATCTTGATACTGTTGGCTGAGATGCTAATGCGGATTTTTCAAGTACAGCTTTAAAAACAGGATCCTTGGTCAGTTCATCCGAAGCATCATCTTCGAAGTAACCGGCCATGATCATATATATCATCTGGAGAAGGTTATCCCTGTCCGTATGATATCGAAACACTGCAGAATCATTGGTCTTAAATGAACGGTTTAAAAGCCGTTCAATGCCAAGTTTGCTTATGAACTCTTTGATGAGGAGTAAGCCTGCATCGGAGGACAAGTCGCCTCCATCAAAATTTATTTTAATTTGCCTATTGCTTTGAAGTGAA
>NZ_JBBMEI010000225.1:0-510 GCF_040096655.1 Blautia intestinihominis
ATTCTGCAAAGATTCTTTTTCCCTCATTCATGATGTTCACTGCTGCATTTACATCACGGTCCATTCTGTGTCCGCATTCACAGTAATAGATCCTTTCAGATAAAGACAATTTTTCTTTTTTCTTTCCACATGCACTGCAAATCTTGCTTCTTATACTTGATGCAAAATATCGATCTACTTTTATCAGATACTTCCCGCGTTCCTCCAGTTTATATTCCAGCATAGACAGAAACAGGCCATATCCATTATCATGTACGCCTTTTCCAAGATGAAATCCTCCTGCCATCCCTTTCAGATTCAGATCTTCCACGCATATTGCATCGAAGCTCTCGGCAAGACTGGCACTGAGTTTATGCTGAAAATCTTTTCTCTGATTTCGGATTTTTTCATGGCACAGTGCAACTCTTTTCTTCTGCTTCTTATAATTCTGACTGCCTTTCTGACATCTGGACAGCTTTCTCTGTTCCCGTGCAAGCTTTTTCTCTGTGTTCCGGTAGAACATCGGATATT
>NZ_JBBMEI010000226.1:0-502 GCF_040096655.1 Blautia intestinihominis
CCTTGATTTCCTCAATGCTCTGGGGCGGCTGCATGGCGTTCATGGTGTTTTTTAGTTCTTGCTGCGTCTGCGGCTGCAAGCTCTGCCATTCGCTGTTCAAGCTGTATCACATCCTTTCCGTAGTCCGTAATCAAAGCCACTTTTTCCTCCGTTTCCCCAAAGAGCAGCACATCCAGCAGATATTCCACTTGGTCTTGCTTCTGTAAGGCTTCCACAAACCGGGGATGAAAAGCTTCCTCCGGGGAGTGCGGGGCATATTCCTTTCTCCATGCCCGAAGCAGGTGGAGATAGTCGGAAAGAATACGGAAGCAGCGGTTTTTTGTTGCCTGAAACTGTTCCTCCGGAGATTTCTGCCGGGGCTTGGTTTTTTTGCCTTTCCCGGCGGTTTCCAGTCCTCATAGGAAAGCCCGAAGTCCTGTGCCAGTTGTACGGCGGCTTCTTTCTTTCCCAGCCCATACAGGGCGGCGGCAAAATCAATCACATCCCCATCCGCACCGCAGCC
>NZ_JBBMEI010000227.1:0-22629 GCF_040096655.1 Blautia intestinihominis
TGCCGATATTTAGTCTGACGCCTAAAGCGTCTGGAAGCACGTGACTTCAGTCATGTGAGGATAGAGTTTTTAATTCACCTGGAGCTTACCTGGCTGAGAGACTGGGAGAAGGATCATTATGATCTGGGAGACAACGAGATTCATCTTGCATTTACGACAGACGATATGGAAGCCTCCCACAAGAAACACGAAGAGATGGGATGCATCTGCTTCGAGAATCCGGCAATGGGAATTTATTTCATCACTGATCCAGATGGATACTGGCTGGAGATCGTGCCGGAGAAAATGTAAATAAATCATAACTGTTCAGTACCCTCACAGTTACAATAAATCTCACATCAGCACACATGCCACATACGCAAGCGTATTCGGACCATAATAGTATTTCAGGTTATTCTTCTGACATACTTCCGATACCAACATACCACATGCTTCCATCGAAGAAATCCTTTTTCGCGGGAAGCGGCAGGGTGCATCCGGGTAGGTGCAGGTTTTGCAGAGCATGCAGCATCCGGTTCCGAGTGGCAGGAAAGAAAAATGAGAGGCGTGGAGTTTTTCGAGGAACGCAAGGAAATGTTCCTGGTGAAGATTCTGCGCCTTCATCATGCCATCCCAGTCAAATTCATCTTCTAATTTTGTAACAGTCTGTACAAGAATTCCCTCTTTATAACAATAAATACTTCCACGAAGCTGATCCAGAGTTCCACACCCAGGAGGACAGCTCCAGCGTTTGGCATACTGCTGGCATCCCTGGGCACACATGTCCCGGACGTCCTGTTTTAATTCGATGGTTGCAGTATCTAGCGGTGCTGCATGCGTAAATCCTGATTCTAAAGCCAGGTTTTTAAGTTCTTCGTAATTCATTTCTATTCTTCTCCAAACATTAAATGATCAATATAACAGTCCTGAAATTCCGGACAGGATGCCAGTTCCAGAAATTCTGTCTTGGCAGCAAGAAACTGGCTGTAAGCAAATTCACGGCGATTTAAGGCACAGAGCTTTGCACCTTCTCCGGCGGCGTTCCCAATCGTTTCAATGCGATCAAGAAGCACAGGAGGTATCATACCGATCCGGCATGCAGAGACCGGGTTCATGTAATTTCCAAAAGCTCCGGCAAGATATACTTTACGGATATCTCCTACAGATACCTGCATCCGCCTTGCAAGAAGTTCAATACCGGAGCGGATGGCAGATTTGGCAAATTGAACTTCGGAGATATCTTTCTGGGTCAGAGTGACTGCAGAAGTACTGATTCGATATTCCGGAGCCTGCATCAGACCGGCTTCACTTAAGAATCCAGTGTCCAGAAGAGCGGCAGTCAGATCCAGAAGTCCTGATCCGCACAATCCCCTGACCTCAGCATTTCCGATGGTATGATAACAAACTTCTCCATTTTTTACAGAAACATGATCGATGGCTCCGGGAATTCCCCGCATGCCGCATGAGATTCTGGCTCCTTCAAAAGCAGGCCCGGCAGCAGTGGAACAGGCAATCTGACGGTGGCGGTCACCCAGGACCATTTCTCCATTTGTACCAATGTCGATTATAAGAGTTAATTCATCAAGCTGGTCAAAATGAACAGAAACCATGCACGCTACAGTATCGGCACCGACAAAACCGGCTATATTGGGAAGGATGCGAATACGTCCTTCTGGATGAATGGGAAGCAGCGGGGCGGCAGGAATCTCCATGGCGTTGGAAACCTTTGGCATATAGGGCGGCACGGTCAGCGGCGAAGGATCGATGCCAAGGAAAAGATGATGCATGGCAGTATTACCGACAACACAGGCGAGAGTGATCACCGAAAGCGGGATACCGGCTTTGGCGGCTGCTTTGACGGCAAGGCTTGCGAGGATATGTGTAATGCAGTCCTGGAGCTCTGAAGAGTGATTTTTCAGAACATATTCAATCCGGGATATTACATCCGCACCATAAGCAGTCTGAGGGTTCAGTATACTTTCTTTGGCAAGTTCTTCACCGGAGATACCGTCCAGAAGATAACAGACAACAGTTGTGGTTCCGATATCGTATGCAAGGATATATCTGTCACGGCCATCCGGCTGTACGGAAACAGAGGTGCCATGCTTCAGGATCTGCATGTCAGATTTCGCAGGAATGCGGACTGTGATATTGTCCCGTATCACAGTCTGGCATGCCAGAGTTTCCCTGTCATTTATATAAACGATACATTTACCACATTTTCCATTTCCGCCGCAGGGAGCATCCGGGGCGAGTGAATTCTGCTGGAGAACGTGGAGCAGGTTTTCGCCTTCATCTGCATTTAAAATCCGATCATATGGTAAAACAGTAATTTGATAAGTATTCATTTTTCTGTGCCTTTCTATCCGCGTTGCCGAAAATCTTTTTTTCAATATAGCATTGTAAACACGGAAATACAATATTTTACTGCGAACGGTAATGGAATCACAGTAAGATAGTATACATCAATCAAAAGATAGTAGAAGTTATAACCCTTTGGATATTATAAAATAAAAGTGCGGGACAGATCATATAAGCGGACATGATCTGTCAAATGAGAAGGTGTTTGACAATGGCACATCAGGAGGGAACAAAATAATGATCATAATAGGAGAGAAACTGAACGGATCTATTCCGTCAGTTGCCAAGGCAATCTCTGAGAAGGATGCGGATCTGATCAGAGAAAGAGCCAGAATGCAGGCAGAAGCGGGTGCTACATTTCTGGACGTATGTGCGTCTGTAGAAGAGGACGTAGAAGTAGAAACACTGAAATGGATGATCGATCTTGTACAGGAAGTAACAGATACACCGATCTGTGTGGACAGCCCGAGTGCAAAATCCTGCGTAGCAGCGATCCCATTCTGCAAGAGACCAGGTCTTATCAACTCTGTATCTCTTGAAGGTGATAAAATCGATACCATTTTCCCGGTAATTGCGGACACAGACTGGGAATGCGTAGCACTTCTGTGCGATAATGATGGTATTCCGGATTCCGTAGAGCGACGTATGAAAATTTTCTTCGGAATTATGGAAAAAGCAAAACAGTACGGCATTGCACCAAGCCGTTTACATATTGACCCACTGGTTGTAACTTTAGGAACAGATCAGACTGCATTAACTGTATTTGCAGACTGCTGCAGAAGAATTAAATCTGAATATCCGGACATCCACATCACAAGTGGACTTTCCAATATTTCTTTCGGACTTCCGGTGAGAAAAAATATCAACCAGGCATTTATGGTACTGGCTATGAATGCTGGTATGGACAGTGCGATCGTTGACCCGACCAACAAGAACATGATCGGTATGATCTATGCAACAAATGCATTGTTAGAGCGTGATGAATACTGCTTGCAGTATATTGATAAATTTGGAAACAAAGCCGCTGAAGAAGTACAGCCTGCACCGGCTTCTCCACTTGATGAGAAGATGCAGAAAGTATTCAAATTAACTCAGGATGGTAAGAACAAAGAAATTGGACAGGCCGTTCAGGAAGCACTTGATGCAGGCTGTGACCCGACTGCTATCTTAAATGACGCAATGATCGGAGCTATGGCTGTCGTAGGTGATAACTTCAAGAAAGAGATCATCTTCGTTCCACAGATGCTTGCAGCAGCACGTGCTATGAAAGCCGGCGTGGATGTTCTGAAACCATATCTTGCAACAGGTGAAGCAGGAAGCGCAGGAACCATTATCCTTGGTACTGTAGCAGGTGACCTTCATGATATCGGTAAAAATCTTGTCGGTATGATGTTTGAGAGTGCCGGATTCGAAGTTATCGACCTTGGTGTTGATGTACCGATCCAGACATTCATTGATGAAGTAAATTCACACAAAGAAGCAAGTATTGTAGCTCTTTCTGCTCTTCTTACAACAACAATGCCATCACTTCGTGACACTGTTGCAGCACTTCTGAAACAGCCGTTCCGTAACCGTGTCAAGATCATGGTTGGAGGTGCTCCGATCAGCCAGGAATTCGCTGATGAGATCGGTGCAGATGCTTATACAGAAGATGCAGCTTCCGCAGCAGAGCAGGCTAAGAAATATGCAGAATCCGGATTCTGTGCAAAAGCAGCAGCCGGTGAATTTGATGATCTTCCGGTAGAAGGTGCAGAACCGGTACAGGAAGAAGTTAAAGAAGAAGCTCCGAAGGCAGAAGAAAAAGTTTCTGAGACACCTAAATTCGAAAAAGGTGCCGTAGATTTAAGCAAGATCCAGCTTCCGAAACCGGGAGAAGGCTACAAGCTTAACTGGGAAGCAACCAAAGAAAAATTTGCTAATTACTGGCAGCACAAAAACACCGGAAGACCGCTGATGTGTGTTATCGCCAGAAGACCGGAAGTGGAGCAGTACTCAGACGGAACACCTGTTGAGGGTGGTTATCTGGATCAGATCTGCCAGGGTAAATATTACAACATGCCGGAAGAACTGAAATGGAAAGACATGGAAGACAAATACCAGAATGCACAGAGGATCGTAGACCGTTATCGTTACTTCTGCGATACACATGCATTCCTTGGAGAGAGTTTCCCGAACCTGAACATCGACTTTGGTCCAGGATCCGTAGCATCTTACCTCGGATCTGAGATCGGATTCAAAGAAGATACTGTATGGTTCAACAAATGTCTGGACAGCTGGGAAGGTGTACCGAAACTTACTTTTGACCCGGAAAACAAATGGTTCAAAAAACACATCCAGCTTGCAAAAGACTGTAAGGAACTGGCAGGAGACGATTTTGTTGTAGATATGCCTGACCTTATGGAAAACATCGACGTACTTGCTTCCCTCCGCGGTGCACAGGATATCCTGTTTGACCTGCTGGATGAGCCGGATATGATCGGTGAGAGAATCCAGGAAGTAACCGATGTTTACTATGAATACTATGACCGTTTCTATGATATCATCAAAGACGAAAACGGCGGAAACGCTTACACTGTATTCCAGATCTGGGGACCTGGAAGAACTGTAAAATTACAGTGCGATTTCTCTGCAATGATGTCACCGGAAGACTTCAGAAAATACATTCAGCCATCCTTACGTGAGCAGAGTGAGAAAGTAGACCATGTCCTGTATCATCTTGATGGACCGGCTGCGATCAAACACATGGATGCACTGATGGAAATCGATGGAATTGACGCTCTGCAGTGGACAAGTGGAGATGCAGGCCCGGACGGAACACTTCCGGACTGGGATGTGATCTACGACAAAGCAATTGCAGCAGGAAAATCCATCTGGGTAAAAGTTTACTCAGGAGAATTCGAAGACTGGATCAAGAACGTAGACCGTATCGTTAAGAAATATGGTTCTCACAGCTTATTCCTTCTGTTCCCGGAAATGTCTCTGGAACAGGCTGCATACCTTCTTGACTATGCAGATAAGAACTGGAGCGATGTAAAAGGAACTTATGTAGAATCTCTCGGAAGATAAACCCTTATATTAATATAGTTGAATCCCAAATTCAAATAAACGGGAGCCGCCAGGTAATGTCACGACCTGACGGCTCTTTTTTTGCTGCATGCAACCTGTCAAAACATACGAAAATGATATGTTTATAAAGGCGTAATTTATGTAATTTACACAAAAAATCATAAGAAAGTATAGATTGTGCGGAAGAAAAAAGAGGAATATTCTCGTTTAGAAAGTATAATTAGAGACATATTAAGGGATGCAACTATATAAGGTGAACAAATGAAAGAGAGGTTTTTTTAATCATGAAACAGAAAGCAATGGATGTAAAACTCGTAGTAAGACCACTGATCGGATGTCTGACACATACACACTTCTGGGAAGGCCCATGTCGTGCAGGTCACAAAGAAGACATGACTGTTGAGGCAGAAACAAAGGCAGCAGATGAGACATTTAAAGAATCTGTAGAAGCTCTGAAAGGTGTGATTGACGAAGTTCAGTTCACAGAGCCGATGGATGTTCGTTATGATGAATCTTTTGTAGTAAAGAAAGATCTGTTTGAAAAAATCGGCGAAAATCTTGATGAGATTGATTGCTTCCTGTGCATGGGATGGAGAATTCCAAAACTGGAACGCTACAACAAACCGGTAATCATCTGGCAGAACGGAAACGAAGGAATCGACTTTGCAGCTTACTGCCGTTCTATCGGAGTAGAAGCTTATGTAGCAATGGATCTTCAGGATGTAAACGAGATCGCACATATCCTCTGGGTAAGAAAAGCCGTTCGCAACACAAGAGCACTTGTACTTACAGCAGGATCTTTGCCAACATTCGGCATCCAGAGCCTGATCCGTGATCCGGAAGTTCTCCGTCAGCGTTATGGATTTGAAGTAGTAAAACTTCCATTCACATCTATCTTCAAATATATGGATGAGATCACAGACGAAGAAGCAAAACCGATCGCCGACAAGATCATTGCAGGTTCTACAGATACACAGGTAAATACAGACTGGTTCCTCAACGACGTGAAATATTATCTGGCAGCTAAGAAAATGATGGATATCTATGACTGCAACGCATTCTCAACTGCATGTCATGAGCTCTGCACAACAGAGATCCCGCAGAACCGTAAATTTACACCATGTATGTGCCATTCCATCATGAAAGATGAAGGAATCCCGAGCGGATGTGAGGAAGACCTGAACGCACTTATGGCTATGCTGATCATGCAGTACGCTGCAAACCGTCCGGCATTCATGGGTAACCCGAACCATGAGACAGACGAACTGCTTCGTATCCACCATGCAGTACCGGCACTTTGCATGAATGGTTATGGAACAAAACCACTGGAATACAAACTGTGGGCATTCACTGGTCAGGGATTTGGTGGAAAACTGCAGGTTGACTTCACAGAGAACGATGATGACTATGTAACACTTGGCCGTTTCAACCCGGCAGGCGATACCATCTGCATCAAGAAAGGTAAAGTTATCCGTTCCGAATATGCAGATACATACTGCAGCCCGTACTACTACATCCAGATGGATGACGCAAGAGAATATATGCACAACCTGGCAGGCTTTGGTCATCATCAGGTACTTATCTTTGGTGATTACACAAAACTTATCAAAAAGATTGCAAAGGTTATGAACTTTAACGTACTGGAAGGATGATTCTGAATGGTTTATCTGAATAACGCGGCTACATCATGGCCGAAACCTTCCTGCGTGAATGAAGCTGTACAGGCGTGTCTTATGGACACGCCTGCTTCACAATTCAGGGGAGGAAGCGCGATTTTAAAAAAAGATGTGGAAGTACTCTGTCGTGAAGCTATGGGGGAACTGCTGGGGATAGCAGAGAGTGAGAGGATTTTTTTTACATCAGGGGCAACAGAAAGTTTGAATACTATCCTGTGTGGACTCGATTATGGAAAAGCAGGAAACAGCATTCTCGTGACACAGACAGAGCATAACAGTGTCCTGCGTCCGCTTATGAATCAGTCGGCATTAAAAGAGCATCCGGTAAAAATCATCTCTTGCACCGCGATTGGCGCAGTGACAGAGGAACTGCTGGAACAGGCACTGGAAGAGGAGCGGCAGGACGGACGGCAGGCAGCAGCACTTGTGGTCAATCATTGCTCGAATGTAACGGGATATGTGCAGGACATGGACATGATCAGCAGGTTCGCAAAGAAAAACAACCTTTGTCTGATAGTGGATGTTTCCCAGAGCGCAGGCTGTATTCCGGTATATGCAGATCAGTGGAAAGCAGATGCGGTTATTTTTACAGGTCACAAAAGTCTTATGGGTATGCAGGGCAGTGGTGGATTTTATATCAGAGAAGGTATTTCACTGAAGCCGTTGAAATATGGGGGAACAGGACGTAACAGTAAGCAGCTGACCTATGAAGATGAAGATTATGAATATGAAGTTGGCACACAGAACCTTCCGGGAATCATGGCATTGCTGGCTGGAGTGAATTTTGTACGTGAAACAGGAGTTGACATGATCCATAAAAAAGAAATGGCACTTATGGAGAAACTGTATGAAGCTCTGGAGAAGATCCCGGGAATCCAGGTATACGGAAATTCTAAGGAATGCAGGGGACCTGTCATGAGTCTGAACTTCAAAGGCCTGACAGCTTCCGATGCGGCATATATCCTGGAAAGTGGGTATGGAATCACGGTACGTGCGGGACTTCACTGTTCTCCACTGATCCATGAAGCTATGGGAACACAAAAGAACGGAACGATCCGCATAAGCATATCTTACTTTACAAAAGAGAAGGACATACAGGAATTTCTTACAGCGGCAGAGCAGATCGCAGGCTCTGTGGCAGGACGATGAACAGGGGAAAAGTTTATGAAGATTACAGGAAAGCGGCCTTCAAGAGAGAAATGTGCAGAATCCGGCTGGTTTGCAACAGACTATCTTATGGATGCGCCGATAGACAGAGAATTTATTTTAAAGCTGAAATCACTTGGAGGTTTTGTATATCTTGATATGCTGAAACAGCCTTTTTTTAAGATCGAGAATAATTACTATATGATAAAGGGGATAGAAGGAAACGACTATTTCAGGATCGCCGTTCATGGAAAACATGAAGATGAACTGGCAAAACTGGAAGCATTCATCCTGAATTGCGTGAAAGAATAAAATCTGCTATACTGAGAACGTTAAAGAATCGAATTTTGTGTTATCAGATTTGACAGAATTAACGTTACTTACAGGAGGCAGACGATGAGGCTTGAACGAGATAATATTCCACTTGATAAAGATTTTCCTTTTCAGATTTCAGAGGTAGTGCTGACCCCGAAGAACAGCAGGCCGGGGACCTGGCACTGGCACAGTTACTTTGAGATCACCTGTGTGCTTGAGGGGAAGGGGAATTATTTTGTCAATGGACAGGAGTATACGATGGAGAAGGATGATGTGATCATCTTTAACAACGTAGAACCTCATGGGTGGAATCTTATCGGGGATGATATGAAGCTTCTGGTCATGATCTTTTCGCCGGAATTTATTGCAGAGAAGATCAGCGTATTTGACACGGAGTATCTGAAGCCCTTTGTAGAGCGGGGAAGTAATTTCAAGAACCGTGTCGGCAGGGAAGATGAAATAAATGCAGATATCCGTGCAGGCATCTGGGAAATTTATAAAGAGTGGAATGATCAGAAAGAAGGTTATCCTCTTATGATCAAGGCCAATGTATTGCGGATCCTCACCATGCTCATACGTACTTATCAGGATGAAACCAAATCCGGAGAGATGCTCAAGGAGAAAAAGAACGCCATGAAGCGTCTGGAGCAGGCGTTTGATTACATCGATGCTCATTACTGCGAGAAGATCACACTGGAAGAGGTTGCGTCATCTGTGTATATGAGTGCCAATTATTTTTCATCTTATTTTCGTAAGGTGACGAATATCAGTTTCAGTGATTATGTGACACGAATGCGTATCAATCATGCCCGTGAACTTCTTCGTGAAGGGAAGAAAAATGTTACGGAAATCGCCATGGAATGTGGGTTTAATAATATTTCAAATTTCTATCGCCTGTATAAGAAACATGTGGGCAAAACACCCAAGGATGAAAAGAGTAAAAATAGTTAAAAATCAGAATCAGATAAGCCATAGACCGATCATAAACAGCCGTGTTAGGATAAAAACAGCAATGTTATATCCTGATACGGCGTTTTTTTATGGGAAACAAAAACTTACAAAAGGAGATTTGGGGAAATGATAAAAACAGACAGATATGTAGAATGTTCAGCAGCAGGCATGAAATATCGCCTGATACCGGTAACAGATGAGATCATCCGCTGCATGATCGCAAAAGATGAAGTAAAAACAGAGCAGGAATCTCTGATCATCGAGAAAAAAGAGTATCCGCAGGTTCCATTTGAAGCAGCAGAAGCAGACGGAGTAGTTACAGTAAAAACATCAGCAGTGCAGGCAGAACTGAATCTCAAAACAGGAGGGATCACCTGGAAACATGCAGATGGAAGCGTGTGGCAGGAGCAGAACAAAGCGGATCTCACCAGGATTGATGTCGTACACTACAATACAGGCGGCGAAAAACCGATCATCAACCGTGTAAAGACAGTAGACGGTGAAAGAAACTTTATCCAGAACCTCAAGGCAGAAAAAGTCAGAGACGGATACCGTGCAAGAGTTTTCTTTGACTGGAAAGAAGACGAGGAGATCCATGGACTTGGACAGGCAGAAGAAGGAATCTACAACTATCGTGAACATACACAGTATCTGTATCAGCATAACATGCGTATCCCGATGCCGATGTTTGTATCTACCGAAGGATATGGAGTCCTGTTTGACTGCTGTTCACTGATGACTTTTAACGATGAAGGCAGAGAATCCTATCTGTTCCTGGATACGGTAGACCAGATCGATTATTATTTCCTCGGTGGAAATACAATGGATGGGATCATTCATGACTACCGTTATCTGACAGGTAAAGCACAGATGCTGCCGAAGTGGGCGTATGGTTACATCCAGTCCAAAGAGCAGTATTACACAGCAAAAGAACTGGCTGAGATCGTGCGTCATTACAGAGAGATCGGTGTTCCGATCGATTGTGTCGTTCAGGACTGGAATACCTGGGAACCAGGCAACTGGGGAGAAAAGATCCTCGACAAAGAACGCTACGGTGACAACAAAGAATGCATGGAAGAAATCAACAAAATGCATGCACACAGCATGGTCTCTGTATGGCCGAACATGAATGCGGGCGGCAAAAACCATCAGGAATTTTTTGACGCAGGCTATCTGCTTTATGACTATGCAACCTACAATGCTTTTGATGAAAAAGCCCGTGAAATGTACTGGAAACAGGCAAAAGAAGGACTTTTTGATGAAGGATTTGAATCCTGGTGGTGCGATTCCACAGAGCCTTTCTCCGGTCCTGACTGGAATGGCGGCGTGAAGAGAGAGCCATGGGAGAGATATGAACTTGTCGGCGGCGAGCACAAGAAATATCTGGATCCGGCTGTTGCCAATGCGTTTGCACTGATGCATGCAAAGGGTATTTATGAAAACCAGAGAAAAGACACTAAAGACAAACGTGTCCTCAACCTGACCCGTTCCGGTTATGCATCCGGGCAGAAATACGCAGCCATGCTGTGGTCCGGCGATACCTGCGCTTCCTGGGACAACTTCAAGATCCAGATCGTAGAAGGCCTGAATATGGGACTGAGTGGTTATCCGTACTGGACACTGGATATCGGTGCGTTCTTTACAGTTGCTGATAAATGGCAGAATCGTGGCTGTGGCTGCAACACAGATCCGGAGCCGAAGTGGTTCTGGCAGGGCAAATACAATGAAGGTGTGAAGGACAAAGGATACTGCGAGCTTTATACCAGATGGCTTGAGATGGGAACTTTCCTTCCGATGTTCCGCTCTCACGGAACAGATACTCCGAGAGAAATCTGGAACTTCGGTGACAAAGGAACGATGTTCTATGATGCAATTGAGAAATCTATTAAGCTGAGATACCATCTGATGCCGTATATCTATTCTCTTGCAGGAGCTGTTCACTTCAATGACTATACGATCATGAGAAGCCTTCTGTTTGATTTCCCGCAGGATAAGACTGCAAGAAAGATTGAGAATGAGTTTATGTTCGGACCGTCACTTCTGATCTGTGCAGTTACAGAGCCAATGTACTACGGCCCGGAAAGCACAGAACTTGACCGTGAAAAAACATGGGAATGTTATCTCCCACAGGGAGCTGACTGGTATGATTACTGGACCAGCAAGAAATATGAAGGCGGTCAGTATGTAACGGTAGATGCGCCGATCGACCAGATGCCGATCTTTGTAAAAGCAGGAAGCATTCTTCCGGTTGCAGACGGACTTACTTATGCATCTCAGAAACCGGAAGGACCGGTGAAACTGATGGTTTACCCGGGAGCAGATGCAGAATTTACTCTTTATGAAGATGAGGGAAATAACTATAATTTTGAGAAGGGTGCATACGCAACCACAAAACTGATCTGGAATGACCAGAAAGGTGAACTGACTGTAGAAGAAAGACAGGGAAGCTTTGATGGTATGGAAGATATTTCTTATGAGGAAGTCATCATTTGATGGCTTCCTCTTTTTCATCGCGATATTCCAGCGGGCTCTTGCCGGTATGTTTCTTGAAGATACGGCTGAAATATCCCTGGTCATGGTAACCGCACATCTCTCCGATCTGACGGACAGAAAGCGAAGGCTCATTGAGAAGCAGCTTCTGTGCATGATGCATCCTCAGATTGGTCAGATATTTGGTCGGGGTACAGTCATATGCCTGGCAGAAGATCTTTGTCAGATAACCGGGACTGTAATTCATATTGTCTGCGATCAGGTTCAGATTGATATCGTCACTGTAGTTTTTTATAATAAAATCCCGCAGAACAGAAGCAATTTGAGAGGGAGTCATGGAAGCGGTTCCTGCATTAAAGACAGCTTCGTAATCCTTCTTGGCGATCTGAAATTCATGTTTGATCTTTTGCAGGGCATCATGGAGCTCATCTGGATCCACTGGTTTCAGCAGATAATCAGAGACTTTGAGAGTAATAGCTTTCTTGGCATATTCAAAGTCTGAAAACCCGCTTGTGATAATAAATTTAGTGAAAGGGAACTGACTTCTTACTTTGGTAAGCAAGGCCATCCCATCCATAACAGGCATACGGATATCCGTTATGACAAGATCAGGAGTAAGCTTTTCTACCAGTGCAAATGCCTGCTCGCCTGTCTGGGCAGTACCTGTAACCTGAAAATCCGGGTCCGCTTTCTGGATTTTCTGGACAAGGTTATTTAAAAGAAGTTCTTCGTCCTCCGCAACGACTACTGTGTATTTCATGATAGTTCCTTTCTCTTATTAATGCTGAGTTATTTCTTGATCCTCTGATATATAACGTCCTATGGATACAATTCCGTGTCCGTCCTCGGTGTTTCCATATTCAAAAATGATTTTGCCGTTGCAGAAAATCTTCCATCTGAGATAAACATTTACAGTTCCCAGACCGTTGATCTTGAGTTCAGGAAGACCTGGATTTTGGTCTGCTTTGGCAAGATTCTGTGCGATCTTCTGACATGCTTCCTCAGAAAATCCGGGACCGTTATCTGTGACGGTGATCTTCCAGTAGTTTTCCGCGATAACACTGCTGACGGAGATCGTCCATGGTGGTGCACAGTTGGAACCATATTTGATAGCATTTTCTACGAGTGGCTGGATCAGCAGCTTGGGAACCTCCTCAGAAAGAAGGCTTTCATCTACATCAATATTGTAGTTCAGACTGGACTGATAACGGACTTTCATACAGTACAGATATTTCTGAACATAATCCAGCTCATCGGCAAGAGATACGGTCGTGCTGCCTGTATCTGTAATATAGCGCATGATCAGAGAAAGATTCCGGCACATTTTGGCAACTGTGTCATTATCACCGTTTTCCGCAAGAACCATGATACTTGACAGTGAGTTGTAATAAAAATGCGGGTTGATCTGTGTCTGCAGAGCCATATTTCGAGCGTGCATTTCCTGTTCTTTTGCCTGTGTGAGTTTTACCATGGAATCCTTCAGATTATCGCTCATAAACTGAAATGCCTGGTAAAGTTCCTCAAGTTCATTGACAGAGACAGGATAGGAAGTGACCTTTTCCTGACCAAGAGTGTCCAGCTCCATTCGCTGAATGATATGTTTCAGATGCTTGACCGGTTTGACAACAGAACGGGACAGCCTGTATGAAACAATAACAGAAGCCAGAAGAAAAGCAGCAACAACTGCCAGAAGGATCTGGAGCATCTGATATACCGGTGCAAGTATGGCTGATTTTGACTGAACCGTGAGGTAAGTAAATCCAGTGTAGCCGGAGTCAATTCTTGCCGCATATTCGTCCTTGTCTGTCAGAGGGCTGGTAAGTCTGGAAGAAGTCTGAGATGAATCTGTCAATGTGTAATAGTCCTGGAGTTTGGAACTTTCACTGTCTGAAATATCGTAAGGATAGATCAGATCACCATCCTGATTAAATACATATACACTGGCTGCATCATCATGATTTTTCTTCTCGTAGGAAATGATACTTTTAAAAATGGATTTGCACTGTTTGGCTGTTTCAATTACGCCTACACTGCGGCGGTACTGATTTGTGAAAGAGCGGTAGACAGAGATCATCCACTGAGAATATTTCGCCGACTTGGAATATTCATAGGTAAGATAGGGATTGGTGATTACTTTTCTGCCATCTGCTTCCCGGGCTTTCTGCAGCCATTCGGTGCGAGAATCGTCCGTTTTTTTTACCATGGTGGAAAGTCCTGCCTGAAGTACATATCCGGAAAAATCGTACAGATTCACCTGATCAGCTTTTAATTCAGTTCCGCTGAGAGAAATAAAAAGATCAGACATATCGGAGAGCATACTGTCAGAGATATTGAGATCAAATTTCTGATCGAGGATACTCTTGGACATATTACTGTAGTTGATATTGACGGATACTGTGTCCAGGTCAAGGATAGCAGAGTCTACCTGTGTTTTGAAACTGGAATTCAGGGTGTTCATGGCACTGATCTGACTTTCCTTCAGTCGTCCTGATACAAAGAGATAAAAAAATGCTGCAAAAGCAAACAGGATCAGACTTGCCATTCCGAGATAGGCGATAAAAAGTTTAGACTGTAAGCTGCGTTGTTTCATATATACGCCTCCTGTAAAAAAAGTACCAATGGTTTTTCAGGACATGTCAAAAGTATTTCGTCGAAATTATAACATGTTTATGTAAAAAGTACAAATGACAAAAAGCGAAACTGGTAAAAATAGTCAAAAATATACATTATAAATTGTGCAACCTAGTAGAATGATGTGAAAATAGCATACAAAAATGTGAAAAAAGTACAAATACAGAATGGCTTTGTCCATGGATAAAAAACACAGTTACTGATAAACTTATTTCATCAAGGACGTGACAAAAACAAATTAAAAGGAGGAAGTTTTTTATGTTGAGAAAGAGATTTTGGGCAGTTGCATGTGCAACAGCAATGGTAGCATCTATGACAGCAGGTCTTAGCGTGAATGTATTTGCAGCAGATGATACCAAAGATTTTGCAGGAGAGGAATTAAGCATTCTGGTATCCGCAGGCTGGATGGATAACCGTTATGATGAGACACTGGAGCGTTTCGAGGATATATACGATGTAACCGTTGACCTTCAGACAATCCCGGCAGATCAGTATTCTGATCTTCTTCAGTCAAAACTGGCAACAGATTCCTGTGCGGATGTTTTCTGGATCCAGTCCAATCCATTTGCAATTGAATCAACCATCGTTGACCCGGAGAAATACTGTATCGATTTTACAGGAGCTGACTGGGAAAACCTTATGCCGGAAACAAGAAAAGCATCCTGCACATACAACGATAAATTATACGGACTTCAGGTTTGGAACAATTCTCCGGAGTACGTAATGCTTTACAACAAAACTCTGTTTGAAGAAAATGGCTGGGAAGTTCCAACCACATATGCAGAACTCAAAGACCTCTGCGCAAAGATCGCAGATACAGGAATCACTCCATGGTTCATGCCAGGAGCAGACGGATGGCAGCATCAGCTCGCATTCTTCCAGATCGGTGGAGTTTATGAAGAAGCAACACCAGGACTGTACGATGCTCTGAATACAAACCAGGCAACATTTGCTGATAATGAAAAAATGCTTGAAGTTCTGAACGAGTTCAAAGAACTCTCTGATGCAGGCTATTTCGGAGAGGACTGGATCGGAACAGACAGCACAAACATGTCAAATGAATTTGGCGACAGAACATGTGCAATGGCAATGGCAAACTCCAGTTACATCAAACAGATCAAAGATGACACAGGTTCCGAAGATGAATATGGAATGTTCCTGATTCCTCTTGGAGACAATACCTGGTATCCAACCAGCCCGGCTGGCCCGACAATGTTCGGATACAAAGGAACAGAGCATGAAGACCTTGTAAGAGAATTCTTCAACTTCGTAACAACAACAGAAAGCCTTCAGGAAATCCTTGACAACTCACCGGCTTACACAAACCTTGATGTAAACGATGACAATCTGGAACAGCACTGGCTGCCAGAAGAGGAAGAATTCCTTGAGACTGTAGATAAAGATAAAATGAGCGTATCTGTACTTCAGAATGGTACAAAATATACAAACGACTACTGGATGCAGTTTGGACAGGATATGATCGCATTCTGCCAGGGTGAAATGGAAGCAAACGATGTTCTTGCAAACATGGATACCAACCGTGCAGAAGCAGCAAAAACTGTCGGAGATGAAAACTGGGAATAAATTTCAGATAAAAACGTTGTGAAATAAGGGTAATTCTTCAGTGCGAGGGAGTAAAATCCTTCGCACTGTCTGCTAAAGGAGTAAATAAGAAGATTATCCTTGTGACTTGATTAATCTGGCTGCTAAGAGAACAGGAGGTAACTTCAGTGAATAAGAAAAAAATATATCCCTGGTGGTTTCTGGTGCTGCCGCTGGTATTGTATGTAATCTTTTTCCTGCTTCCAAGTGCAATGGGTGTAGGATATTCCTTTACAGACTGGAATTCCAGAAGTGTCCTGAATGGTACACATTTTGTAGGACTGCAGAACTTTAAAGAAATTCTGACATCAAACAAAGGCTATTTAAGTGGAATTGGGAATACACTTAAATTTACGATCATTTCTAACATTGTAAAACTGATCCCGGCACTTATGATCGCAATCATGCTTCAGGAAGGCTTAAGAGGAAAAGGACTTTACAGAACTCTGTTATATCTGCCATCTATTCTTCCATTTGTAATTATCGGTCTGATTTTTAAATCTATCCTCAATTACAATACAGGACTTCTGAATACGATCCTGGATGCACTGCATCTCGGAATCCTGAAACAGAAATGGCTTTCTGATCTGGGTGTTGTATGGAAATCCATTTACGGTGTAGATGCCTGGAGAGGTATTGGTTATGTTATGACTATTTTCCTCGCAGGTCTGAATACGATTCCGAAATCCTACTATGAAGCTGCTGAGATCGACGGTGCAAACTTCTGGCAGAGACTTCGCTATGTAACACTTCCAATGCTTACAGGTTCTATCATGATCAACCTTGTATTTGGTATTACATATGGTCTGAAAGTATTCGATATCGTTTACGTTCTTACAAACGGCGGTCCTGGACATGCAACAGAGGTTCTTACAACTTATGCATTCCAGCTTTACTCCAGAGGTCAGTATGGAATGTCTTCTGCATTGAATACGATCCTTCTTATCATTACGGCGATCATCGGTGTAGGTATTGTTAAGAAAATGAGTAAACAGGAGGTACAGCAGTAATGAAAAAGCAAAAAGTTCAAAACGTGTTGAAGCATATTGTCTGCATCCTTCTGTGCCTGACAGTTGTACTTCCATTTTACATGGTACTTATCAATTCCTTCAAGGATAAAGGAGAGGCCGCAAGAATGAGTCTTGCGCTTCCGACCAAATGGGTATTCTCAAACTACGCAGAGGTTATCAAAAAAGGTAATCTGATCCAGGGATTTGCAAACAGTTTACTGTATGCTCTGGTAGCAACTACACTTGGTGTTGTACTGTGTGCGATGGCAGCATTTGTAATGTGCCGTAACAGAACAAAGTTAAATACATTCCTGTATTACTTCGTTCTCTGCGGACTGTTCTTCCCGGTCAACTATGTAACTCTGGTAAGAGTTTTGAGTACTTTAAACCTGAACGATACACGAGTTGGTATTGTCATGGTATTTACGAGTGCGATGATACCGTTCTGTGTATTTACGATCCGAAACTTCGTAATATCCATTCCGGTTGAATTGGACGAGGCAGCGGTTATTGATGGTGCAGGACCTCTGAGCCTGTTCTTCAAGATCATCATGCCGCTTATGAAACCAACACTTGTAACCTGCTTTATCCTGCAGTTCATGACAGTATGGAGCGATTTCCTTACACCTCTGTACCTGTCCAGCAAGAGCAAACTCTTCCCGATGACCATGGCAGTATACCAGTTCTTCGGAAAGAACAAGAGCTACTGGAACTACATCTTCGCAGATATCGTACTTACCTGTATTCCGGTTATCATTGTTTACATGATCGGCCAGAAATACATCGTTGGTGGAATGACTTCCGGTGCGGTGAAAGAGTAAAAACGATTAATAAAAAATAGACGTTTATCTCGTATAAGAGACAGACGTCTATTTTTTATTACAATACTTTATTCAGGAAATCAATTGTTCGTGCTTCCTGTGGATTCAGGAGAACTTCCTGTGGGGAGCCTTCCTCTACGATGTAACCGCCATCCATGAAGATAACCCGGTCGGGCAACTTCGCGGGCGAAGCCCATTTCATGGGTTACGATCACCATTGTCATGCCATCGGCGGCGAGCTGCTTCATAACCTGAAGAACTTCACCAACCATTTCCGGGTCGAGAGCACTGGTTGGCTCATCAAAAAGCATGATATCAGGAGTCATGCAGAGGGCACGTGCGATCGCTACACGCTGCTTCTGCCCACCGGAAAGCTGCTCTGGATATGTGTCAGCTTTGTCGGCCATGCCGACTTTTTCCAGCATGTGGATGGCGCGCTGTCTGGCTTCATCCTTGGTAGCTTTTTTCAGTTCTACCGGAGCGAGCATCAGGTTCTGTGTGACATTCATATGCGGGAAAAGATTGAAATGCTGGAATACCATTCCTACATTTTCACGGACTTTATTGATATCAATATGTTTGTCTGTAAGATTGTGTCCATCTACGATCACTTCTCCGGCGGTAATCTCTTCGAGCTTGTTCATGCAGCGCAGGAAAGTAGATTTACCGCTTCCGGAAGGTCCGATGATAACGACTACTTCACCTTCATGAATGTCTGTGGAGATATCCTTCAGGACTTCCAGAGAGCCGAAGTTTTTTTTCAAATGTGATACGTGGATTTTGACGTTGTCTTTATTTACGGCCACGGTTTAATCTCCTTTCTAAGACTTTTGCGATTTTGGACAGGATTGTGATGACGATCAGGTACATGATCGCAACAATACCCCATGTCTGGAAGGACATGAAAGAATTGGCAACAACGTTCTTTGCAGTGTTGACCAGTTCCGGCCTGAAGTGCTGTCAGGGTAAAACTGAATCCCATCATATTGTTCAGACAGTAAGGAACACCGAAATAAATAAAATACGCGAGGACGATCATAGGAACGCCTCGGATAACATCAACAAAAATAGAAGATATGATTCTGCAGGCTTTATTCTTAAGTACACTTAATAAACCAAAAAACATACCCAGAATACAGGCAAAAAACAGACCGCATAAAGCAAGAAGCAGGGTCTGTCCCATTGCAAGGAGCAGCAGATTTCCATATCTTGTTATGATCTGGATCATGGAAAACTCCTTTCAAAAACAAAGCTGCCACAAAATGCAGCAGCCCTGTAATTCGTGTAATATATATTCTGATTATTCAGCAGCTTCCTCTTCAGCAGGAGCCTCTGTTGTATCTGCCTCAGCGTCATCAGCAGCTTCTTCTGTCGGAACTGCGTCTTCTCCGAGGTATTTGGCAATGATCTCGTTGTATTCACCGCTTTCTTTTCTTTCATCTGTAATAGATGCGCCGGCGATCATACCGTCAGCCTGTCCAGTCTGGCATGCAGCGATAGAAGCGTCCCATCCAAGACTCTTGAGTTCATATTCAAAGCCCTGATCTTTTGCGATCGCATCAAGTACGTCTACGTCGATACCTACGAAATTACCGCTGTCATCTGTGTATTCAAAAGGTTTGAATACAGTATCAGTTGCGATAGTCCATTTCTTATCTGTCTCTGCATCAGAAGCTGCAAATACAGGAACAGTAAGGCTTCCTGCGAGTAATCCCATTGTTAATAAATAACACATCTTTTTCATAGAGAAACACTCCTTTTCTTTTAAATAATGAAAAAAGGCGCAGTTTACAAAAAAACTGACGCCTTCGTCGCTTTTTTCAGTTCTATCATTCCCAAAACACACTGTCAATGGAATGTTTTAAAATTTTACCATATTAAAGGAATTGCCCTATAAATAAAACATAGTTTGAGGGAAGAGAGTATATTTATAGAAAATTTATGTACAGATATTGGTGCTTATGCTACCATTTAAATGTACATGTCAAAAAAGGTAAAAGAGGGACAGAAAATGGCAAAAATAAAAGTAGCAGCAATACAGATGCCAACAGTGACTGACAAAATGCAGAATGTCAGGACAGCTGGAATATATCTTGAAAAGATAAAAGATGAGAAACCGGATTTTGTTATCCTTCCGGAGATGTTCTGCTGTCCATATCAGACGCAGAATTTCCCGGTCTATGCAGAAGAAGAGGGTGGGCCTGTATGGCAGCAGCTCTCGGAATACGCAAAACAATATGGAATCTATCTTATCGGCGGTTCAATGCCGGAGAAGGATGCTGAGGGAAAGGTTTACAATACATCTTATATTTTTGACAGGCAGGGAAAACAGATTGGCAAGCACAGAAAGGTGCATTTGTTTGATATTGATGTCACAGGTGGACAGACATTTAAGGAATCCGATACTTTGACGGCGGGAGATCATGATACAGTTTTTGATACCGAGTTTGGCAGGATGGGAGTCATGCTATGTTTTGATATTCGGTTCCCTGAGCTTGCGCGGATGATGGTAAATGATGGCGCAAAGGCAATCTTCGTTCCAGCGGCTTTCAATATGACGACAGGTCCTGCACACTGGGAACTGTCCTTCCGAACCAGAGCACTGGACAACCAGATCTACATGATAGGCTGCGCCCCAATGCGCGATGAATCCGCAGGATATATTTCCTGGGGACATTCCATTGTCACAGATCCATGGGGCAGAGTCATAGATATGCTGGATGAAAAAGAAGGCGTACTTCTGACAGAACTGGACCTTGACTATGAAGAGCAGGTAAGAGAAGAGTTACCATTATTAAAGAGCAGGCGGAAGGATATGTACCGTCTGGAAAAACTATGCAAATAATGCTATGCTTTGTGCGAAGCTATATGTGCTTGTTATAATTTTTTTATAAATTGATGGAAAGTATGGGATGGACCATAGAGCAGGCTATGGATGCACTTCAGATACCAAAGGAAGAGCGAAATAGCTACCTTAATATGTTGAATAACTGCGCGCCGCATTCTCGTTACTTCCAGTGATGAGTTAGGCGCGCAAATTTTTTACAAAAAAACATAAAAGGGAGTTTTATTGGACCTAAAAAGAGTTATAATAGAATAGGAAGGAACAAATAGGACTTATTTATGCCAGTACAAGTCAGAAAGGCAGGAAGCAACTGTGAAGATAATATCCAGCTATGGCGTAGAATTACGAAAACAGAATATCCCGATTCGTCAGACACTGGATGTTTACAGGGCTGCAGTCAGCTATCTGACAGAGGTCTATGCACAGGTATGGGAAGAGCTGGAAAGGATCCCGGGAACAAAGAAACGTTTCAATGAAGCAGAACACCTGATACATACAACGAAAAAGAATCAGGCTCGTTTTGATTTTGATATTCGATTTCCAAAGATGCCCTCCTATCTGAGAAGGGCATCTATCCAGAATGCCCTGGGAAGTGTGTCTTCTTACAAAACCCGACTGGGTTTGTGGGAGAAAACAGACCGGTTAGAAGGAAAACCGAGACTTGTATATGAGAACCATGCTATGCCGGTTTTTTACCGTGATGTGATGTACCGGGAGGATGAAGGCGGGAAGGACGCTGCTTATCTGAAATTATATGATGGACATGACTGGAAGTGGTTCCATGTACGGTTGAGTCATACCGACATGGAGTATCTGAGAAAGAACTGGTCTGGGAAAAAGGCATCTGCCCCGACACTGGAGAAAAGGCACAGGAAATATTTTCTGCGTTTTTCTTATACAGAAGATGTGATACTTGCGAAAATACCAGCCAAAGAACAGATCATCTGCAGTGTGGATCTGGGAATCAATACCGATGCAGTCTGTACCATTATGCGGTCGGATGGAACTGTCCTGGGAAGAAAGTTTATCAACTTCCACAGTGAAAAAGACCGGATGTACCGTGTGCTGGGACGGATACGGAGATTCCAGAGAGAACATGGATCTGTACAGGCAAAGAGCAGATGGGCTTATGCAAAACGCCTGAATATAGAACTGGGCAGGAAGATTGCAGGAGCAGTTACAAAATATGCAAAAGAGAACCATGCAGATATAATTGTCTTCGAATACCTGGAGATAAAAGGAAAGATATCCGGGAAAAAGAAACAGAAACTGCATCTGTGGAGAAAACGGGATATCCAGAAACGCTGTGAACATCAGGCACACAGAAACAGAATGCGGATATCGAGGATCTGTGCATGGAATACCAGCAGGCTTGCGTATGATGGAACCGGAACAGTTATCCGTGATCCGGGAAACCACAGCCTGTGTGTATTCCAGACAGGAAAACGATATAATTGTGACTTATCAGCATCGTACAATATTGGAGCAAGATACTTTATCAGAGAACTTTTAAAACCCCTTCCGGTAACGGAAAGGTCTTTGCTGGAGGCAAAAGTCCCTGCAGTAAAGCGTAGAACCTCATGTGTTTATGCAGATCTGAGAAAACTCAGTTCAGAAATGAACTTAAGAGCAGCATAAATGCAGGCAGATATACAGCGGACTACCTGTTATGTGGGAACCTGCCGTATCCGGCATGGAAAATGCACGTAATTGTGCACCTAAGTTACAGGCGTATC